>CAMCGI010000004.1 GCA_945874205.1 Francisella tularensis subsp. holarctica | reverse complement strand
CTAAGGCATGGCAATCTGTCATCTTTGACAACTACCGCATGGGTAGCATTATGAATAGTTCTAATGATAAGTGAGTCTGTGATGACCATATAGTGCAACCAAAGCAACAGGATTAAAAAACCTGTTACCTGTTGCGAATTGAACTATTTATTTTGTGTCAGATATTTTGGCATTAACATTGCGGTATGTGACTTTTTAGAAAGTTTAGCATTTTGCAAGTTGTTGTAATTTGGTGCTTTTTGCAGGAATCGAACCTGCGACCTCATCCTTACCATGGATGCGCTCTACCAACTGAGCTAAAAAAGCAAGTTATTGCTATCGCAATCAAATAATGGGCTTAATGATACTTAAACACCTAATTCTTGTCAATTACATGCTTAGCTTATATCAAAAAAAACAATTGCATATACAATAAAAAGCTTTACTTATCAATAAATTACAACCTTCTAAAGAATCTTACAATTATTTAAAATACTTTTGCTTTTTTGCTTTTTCTAATAAAGGTTTAATTTCCATATCTAATGTAAGAGCTTGTAGTCTAAGCGTTTCAACAAAGCGCATTGTCGATAAAGATAGACTTTTTCCTTTTGGCCACGCTAAATACCAATAACGCTCAATTGGAAACCCTATCACAGGTAAAATGCGCAATGCCTTGCGTCGCAACTCCTCACGTACCATATGCATCGATACGACAGAAATACCAAGTCCTGACATAACACCAATACGAATCGCTTCATTAGAGCCTAGTATCATTCGCACATTAGGCTTATAACCCATCTCAGAAAAAACTTGCTCAATTTGCTCACGAAGCCCTGAACCAGGTTCTCGCATTAAAAAAGGAACATTAGCTAAGTCAGAAATGGTCAGCATCGCATCTTCTGGCAAATCAAAATCACGACGTGCAACAAACACCAACGGATTAACTGCTAAGCGTTCAGAAATAAGCGGTGCATGCTCTGGCGGCTGTCCTAAAATGTAGATATCATCTTGATTATTTGCCAATCGTTCAAGCAAATGCTCTTTATTTACCACTTCCATAATAATATTAATATTAGGAAATTGCGCTAAAAAATGTTGCATGACCTGAGGCAAAAAATACTGCGCAGTAGAAATAACAGCTAACCTGACTCGTCCCCCTTCTAATCCTTTTAATTGATTAATACGTTCCTCTAATCGCTCAAAAGCTCCCAAAACTTCACGACAAACAGCAGCCAATTCATGACCTGCATCAGTCAAATAAATCTCTTTACCCACTTGCTCGGTTAAAGGCAACTCTACTGCTTCAGCTAGTTTTTTGACTTGCATAGAAATGGTCGGCTGAGTTAAATGCATTTCCTCAGCAACACGAGTAAAACTTCCTAAGCGTGCAATAGCTTCAAATACTTGCAATTGTCGTAATGTTGCTGCTCGCGTAATACGCCCTAAAATGGGTTTGTGCATAATAAGTTACTGAATTTTTAGATAAGCGAACCCTTGCATTTGCAAGTCTGCAATCGTAGCAACACCAGAGGGTGTTAAGATAATGCCATCATAAACTTTGCTTTTATCAAGCGCGATTTCATCTCGTGTTTTATCGCAAAGCAATGCTTTCACACCCTTTAGTTTAATTAATGTATCCAAACGCCCTTTTAATTCCGTACGTCTGTCTAATAGTACCTTATCTGCCACATATGGCGTTCCTTTAAGAACATCGTCAGTAACGAAGCGAATACCCTGCCCGACAAAAACAATACTCACTTCATAATCACGCAAATCACTTTCATATGCATTGAGCAAATTATTCACAGAGGTAAGTGTCGCAGAGTAACGCGTCACATCATTAAAATCAACGTGATAAACTACTTTCGCAGGCGCTGCCGATGCAAAGGTTGAAAATAACGACATCATCACAATCAAGCACATCACAAATAAATTTTTCATCATCATCTCCTGATACAATTAATTTGGCAAGTATACCTAAAAACAAAAACCCTGCCACAAGGACAGGGTTTTTGTGTCAATAAAACCGAAAAGGAATTACTTAACTTGCTGATTCAACGAACCTGAAATATAACGTGCTTGCATCTCTTCTAAACCAACTGACTTGATTTTAGAAGCGTGACCAGCACAACCAAAGGCTTCAAAACGCGCCACACAGATGCCCATCATCGCATCTTCAGCTGCTTTGTAGAACTTACGTGGGTCAAAGTTAGATGCATTTTCAGCCAAATGCTTACGAATTGCACCTGTCGAAGCCATACGCAAATCAGTGTCGATGTTTACTTTACGCACACCGTACTTGATACCTTCAACAATCGCTTCAACAGGAACACCGTAAGTGCTGCCCATATCGCCACCGTAGTTGTTGATGATTGCTAACCATTCTTCTGGTACAGAAGAAGAACCGTGCATTACTAAGTGAGTCGTTGGGATACGTGCATGAATTTTCTTGATCTGGTCAATTTTAAGCACATCAGCTGACGGCTTAGACGTGAATTTGTAAGCACCATGAGAAGTACCCACTGCAACTGCTAAACAGTCAACATTCGTATCTTTAACAAACTGGTAAGCTTCTTCTGGATCTGTTAACAATGAAGAATGATCTAATACACCCTCAGCGCCATGACCATCTTCTTCGCCCATTTTACCCGTTTCTAAAGAACCCAAGCAACCCAATTCGCCTTCTACAGAGACACCACAAGCATGTGCCATCTTAACAACAGAACCAGTAATACCCGCGTTGTATTCGTATGATGCTGGTGTTTTACCATCAGCCATTAAAGAACCATCCATCATTACAGATGTAAAGCCAGACTGAATTGCACGCAAGCAGACGCCTTCATCTGAGCCGTGGTCTTGGTGCATAACGACTGGAATATGCGGGTACATTTCAATCGCGCCTTGAATCAAATGACGCAACATTGGCTCACCAGCGTACTTACGTGCACCTGCAGAACCCTGCAAAATTACAGGAGAGTTACACTTGTCAGCTGCACGCATAATCGCACGAACCTGTTCCATGTTATTAACGTTGAACGCTGGCATACCAAAGCTATGCTCCGCTGCGTAATCCATTAATTCGCGCAAAGTAATCATTGCCATTATGAGAAATCCTCTAGATTAGTTAACAAAAATAAAACTGTTTTTACTTGCCGACTTCGACAATCAATAATACGTTAGTACCACCCATGATACCGCGATGTTTACCGCGCGTCACCAGTACCTTATCACCATCTTGAACCGCGCCCTTGCGCTTCAATTCAGCAATCATATTGGGAACAACATCATCACTATCCATCCCTTCATAGCTAAATGCCATTGGGTAAACACCACGATAAAGCGTTACTTTTTGACGCGTCTTATCGTGTGGTGTCATTGCATAAACAGGAATACCTGAAGAAATACGTGACATCAATAAAGCAGTGCTACCTGACTCAGTTAACGCTGCAATGGCACGCACATTGTAATGGTTAGCAATATACATCGCACCCATTGCAATACTTTCATCGGTGGCTTGGAATACCTGATCAATACGATGTGCCGAAATACGCGTTTCACGTTGTTTTTCGGCTTCGTGGCAAATACGACCCATCGCTTCAATGACAAGATGAGGATGCTTACCTGTTGCTGTCTCACCTGACAACATCACCACATCCGTACCATCAATTACCGCATTAGCAACGTCAAATACTTCCGCACGTGTTGGAATGGCATTATCAATCATCGTTTCCATCATTTGCGTTGCAGTAATGGCTACTTTGTTTAAATGACGCGACATTTTAATAATTTTCTTTTGCAAGGCAGGAAGCTGTGCATCACCTACTTCAACCCCCAAGTCACCACGCGCAATCATCACCGCATCAGAGGCACGAATGATTTCTTCTAATGTGGGATCTTCTACTGCTTCAGCACGTTCAATTTTAGAAACAATACAAGCATATAACCCCGCTTCACTTGCCAAACGACGGCATTCATTCACATCTTCAGCAGAACGAGGAAAAGAAAACGCTAAATAGTCTGCTTGAATAATAGCAGCAGACAAAATATCTTCTTTATCTTTTTCAGTAATCGCAGCTGCTGACAAACCACCACCCAATAAGTTAATCCCCTTATTGTTTGACAACTTACCACCAACAATGACTTTACACTCAACGCGCTCACCAACAACACGAACCACTTCTAGTACAACTCGACCATCATCAAGCAATAAACGGTTACCAGGCTTAACCTCTTGTGGCAAGGTTTTATAATCTAAACCAACACCATGAACGTTTCCTTCCAAACGATTAATAGCATTATCTAAAGCGAATGGTGCACCATCTTCTAAAAAGACAACCCCTTCACTAAAACGAGAAATACGAATTTTAGGACCTTGTAGGTCGACTAACACACCCACTTCTGAACCCAAAGCTTTAGCACGCTCACGCACAAAACGAGCACGCTCGATATGCTCTGCCGCAGCACCATGTGAGAAGTTAATCCGTACAACATCCAACCCTGACATAATCATCTTATCGATCATACCAGGTGCATCAGTTGCTGGACCTAAGGTTGCTAAAATTTTAGTACGACGTGGACTTTTTCTATCTTTGATCATTTTCTTCCCTAAACAGTCATTATTGACCCAATCTGTCTGGCAATCCACCTGTTGATCAAGGCGTATAACCAGTCAGACTGGTAAAAAAATGGGGGGCTGCTCAAACAAACAACCACCCCACTTAGCATTACTTCGCTGCGCGCGCGTTTAAAATCGCCACAGCAGGTAATTCTTTACCCTCTAAAAACTCCAAGAAAGCACCACCACCTGTTGAGATGTAAGATACTTTATCTTCGATATCATATTTTTGAACGGCAGCAATCGTATCGCCACCACCAGCTAAAGTGAATGCTTTAGTATTCGCAATTGCCATCGCAATGGCTTTTGTACCTTCACCAAACTGGTCGAACTCGAATACGCCAACAGGACCATTCCAAACAACTGTACCAGCGTTCATAATGATATCCACAATTTCTTGTGCAGCCTTAGGACCGATATCAAAAATCATGTCATCATCAGCAACATCTGTCGCTGCTTTTTGGATTGCTGGTTCGTTTGAATCAAACTTTTTGCCTACAACCACATCTTGCGCAACAGGAATCGATGCGCCACGTGCTGTCATCTTAGCACTGAGCATTTGTGCTGTTGGTACTAAGTCATCTTCACACAAAGACTTACCAACACTATTGCCAACAGACTTGATAAAGGTGTTGGCAATACCACCACCAACAACCAGTTGATCAACTTTATCAGCCAAGCTTTCTAACACAGTCAACTTAGTAGACACTTTAGAACCACCAACAATGGCTACTAAAGGACGTGCTGGTGCTAATAATGCTTTTTCTAGTGCTTCTAACTCTTCAGTCAGTAACAAACCAGCACAAGCAACAGGAGCAAATTTAGCAACACCATGTGTTGACCCTTCTGCACGGTGAGCCGTACCAAAAGCGTCCATCACAAACACATCACATAATGCTGCATATTTTTGTGCTGTTTCGTCTAGATTTTTCTTTTCACCTTTGTTAAAGCGAACATTTTCTAACAAAACAAGCTCGCCATCAGCAACATCAAAACCACCATCCACCCAGTCTTTCACCAAGCGCACTGTTTTTCCTAACTTAGTAGACAAATCAGCAGCAACAGGTGCGAGTGAGTTCTCTTCCGAAAACACACCTTCTTCTGGACGACCTAAGTGCGACATCACCATGACTTTTGCACCAGCATTCATCGCCGCTTCAAAAGTTTTCATCGACGCTTTAATACGCGCATCCGAAGTGACTTTGCCATCTTTAACAGGAACATTTAAGTCAGCACGAATTAAAACGCGCTTACCCTTAAGATCCAAATCCGCCATACGAATAAATGACATAGTTTAATTCCTACTTATTTAGCAACGTGTTCAACTAAACGCATCAAGTTACAAGTGTAACCATATTCGTTGTCATACCAAGCAATCACTTTCACAAAAGTAGAATCTAACGCAAGACCCGCTTTGGCATCAAAAATTGATGGGTGAGAATCACCACGGAAATCAGTAGAAACAACTGACTCTTCTGTGTAACCCAATACACCTTTCATTTCGCCTTGTGAAGCTGCTTTCATTGCTGCACAAATATCTTTGTACGTTGTTGCTTTTTCTAATTCAACAGTCAAATCGACAACAGAAACGTCAGAAGTAGGAACTCGGAAAGAAACACCCGTTAACTTACCATTCAATGAAGGCAATACCACGCCTACCGCTTTAGCAGCACCCGTAGAAGAAGGAATGATATTTTCTAAAATACCACGACCACCGCGCCAATCTTTGCTTGAAGGACCATCAACTGTTTTTTGTGTTGCTGTTGCAGCGTGAACAGTTGACATCAAACCGCGCTTGATACCAAAGTTATCGTTCAATACTTTAGCAACAGGAGCCAAACCATTTGTTGTGCAAGAAGCAGCAGAAACAATCGCTTGACCTGCATATTCTGAATGGTTAACACCATAAACGAACATCGGTGTCGCATCTTTAGATGGTGCAGACTGAACCACTTTTTTAGCACCAGCCTTGATGTGCGCCATACAAGATTCTTCCGTCAAGAAGAAACCAGTTGCTTCGATCACGATGTCAACACCAACTTCATCCCACTTCAAATTGGCAGGATCACGCTCAGCTGTCAAACGGATTTTCTTGCCGTTAACAACCATTGCATTGCCGTCAACCGAAACGTCACCGTTAAAACGACCGTGAACCGAGTCATACTTAAGCATATAAGCTAAATAGTCAGGCTCTAACAAATCGTTAATCGCAACGATTTCAATTTCTGGAAAATCTTTTGCAGCAGCACGAAACACCATACGGCCAATACGACCGAAACCATTAATACCAACTTTAATTGCCATAGGAGGACTCCTTAAAAGATTAAAACTAAAAACTTAAAAACTTAAACCCTTACCATACCAACATAACGTTGGCATGGCAGTGAGCAATTAATTAATGGCAGCTTCCGCAGCAACCGTCTTCACAACCATCATCTAATAGATCTAACGCAGTATTCACCACGTTTTCTACAGTGAAGCCGAAATGCTTGAACAAAATGTCAGCAGGTGCTGATTCACCAAAAGTATCGATACCAATAACTGCACCATCTAAGCCGACAAATTTACGCCAGTAATCTGTCACACCCGCTTCAATCGCAACGCGCTCACGGATGTAAGAAGGCAATACCATTTCACGATACTCCTCAGACTGCGCCGTAAACATTTCAGCACATGGCATAGAAACCACGCGAGCTTGAATATCATCGATCGCTAATTGTTCAGCTGCTTTCATCGCCAACTGCACTTCAGATCCTGTTGCAATTAGGATAACATCGGGTTCACCATTGGTGTCACGCAGAATATAACCACCCTTCTCGATATCTTTCACCTGCTCTGCTGTTCTTGGCATCGGAGTCAGATTCTGACGTGAGAAAATCAAGGCAGTTGGTGCGCTTGAACGCATTACCGCCATCTTCCAAGAAACAGCAGACTCAATCGCATCACAAGGACGCCAAGTTTGGAAATTAGGAATAGCACGCATCGTTGCGATTTGCTCAACAGGTTGATGCGTTGGACCATCTTCACCCAGACCGATTGAGTCGTGCGTATAAACATAGATAGTGCCAATTTTCATTAAAGCAGACATACGCAAAGCATTGCGCATGAATTCCATAAACATGAGGAAGGTCGCACCATAAACCTTAAAGCCACCATGCAGCACCATACCGTTCATCATATGTGCCATACCAAACTCACGTACACCCCAAGAGATGTAGTTACCGTTGGCATTATTCTTATTGACTTTAACTGTTCCAGACCAGTTAGTCAGGTTAGAACCCGTTAAATCAGCTGAACCACCAAATAGTTCTGGCAATAACGGACCCATGGCTTCAATGGCATTTTGCGATGCTTTACGTGAAGCAATATTAGGCATATCGCTTTGTGTTTTAGCAATAAACTTATCCATTTCCACTTCAAAGTTAGCTGGCAACTCACCCGACATACGACGTTTAAACTCTGTCGCTAAATCGGGATAGTTTTGCTCATATGAAGCAAAAGTCTCGTTCCATGCTGCTTCCTCTTGTGCGCCTTTCGCTGTGTGATCCCAACCATCATAGACGTTTTGTGGGATGACGAACGGTGCATGATGCCAACCTAGATTTTCACGTGTTAAAGCAATTTCAGCATCACCCAATGGTGCACCGTGACAATCATGCGTACCGCATAGGTTTGGCGAGCCAAAACCAATGGTTGTTCTTGTACAGATTAGCGTCGGCTTATCTTGGATTGATTTAGCTTCGTGAATCGCGGCATCGATAGCTTCAGCATTATGACCATCGACATCACGAATAACGTGCCAACCATATGACTCAAAACGTGCGGGAACATTGCTTTCCATCCAGTCATCGATATGACCGTCAATAGAAATATTATTATCATCCCAGAAAGCCACTAACTTACCCAACCCTAAAGCACCAGCCATCGCACAAGACTCATGCGACAAGCCTTCCATCAAGCAACCGTCTCCCATAAAGACATATGTGTGATGGTTTACAATTGGATGTCCTGGACGGTTAAATTGAGCTGCTAGGGTACGTTCAGCAATCGCCATACCAACAGCATTAGTAATACCTTGACCTAATGGACCTGTCGTCGTTTCGATACCATCAGCATAACCATACTCTGGGTGACCTGCTGTTTTTGAATGGAATTGACGGAAATTTTTGATGTCGTCAATACTCAAATTAAAACCAGTTAGATGCAACAAAGAATAAATCAACATTGAACCATGACCATTAGAAAGCACAAAGCGATCACGATCAGCCCATTTAGCATGTTTGGGGTTGTATTTCATGTGGCTATTCCACAGAACCTCGGCGATATCCGCCATGCCCATAGGCGCACCTGGATGGCCTGATTTAGCTTTTTGCACTGCATCCATACTGAGCGCACGAATTGCATTAGCGAGTTCACGACGGTTAGACATAAACGAGTCCTCAAAAGTTTGAAAAATAAATCTTGTGCGCCCAAAGCATGGACACAATGTTGTTATTTTCACCGATTTTATATAATTGGGCAAGTAGCTAACGAACTGCTAAGGCATATTAATAATTAGAAACAAAAAAGCCCTGCACAATGGCAGGGCTTTCTCTAAGATTTATAACGACTTATTTTGTGCCGTTAATTATAATCTCAACGCGACGGTTTTGTGAACGACCATCTTTTGATTTGTTGCTCGCAATTGGCTTATCAAAACCGTAGCCTTTTGCTTCGATTAAGTTAGCAGGAACGCCATGCGCAATCAAAGACGTACGAACAGCCATTGCACGTTTAATAGATAACTGTTGATTGTAAGCAGCTGTACCGATGTTGTCAGTATGACCTTCAACCATAACCATGCTTAGCGTATTTAAGCTTTTAGCTTCAGCAGCCATTTTAGCCATATCTTGTTCTGCAGCTGGTGTTAACTTAGCACTATCAAATGCAAACATCGCACCTGCATTGAAAGTGTGTTTTGTGCTCACAGGCATAGAAACAGGTGCTGCCATTGCAGGTGCTGCCATTACTGCTACAGGTGTTGGTGCAGGAGCAGCTTTAGGAGCAGATGGGCAAACGCCATCATCAGCAGTCCAAAACTGTGTACGCAAACAATCACCATGACCATCTTTCACAACAACGCCTTTGCTGTCAGACCAAAACGCTTCGCGAGCCATAGATACTTGAGTTGTTGTTGCAGCAACTAATGCCGCTAATAATACGAGTTTACGCATAATAAAGTTCCTAACTAATAAGTAGATGTTTTCAATAACTTCTTCATATTACCAATTTTGTTGTTCTTTTACAACAAAATTTAACGAGAATTAGTCAGTCAAATATAATAATCGCTGCTCTACAATTGCTTGTTTAATAGCACTTCCCTGTAGCCCGCGTACAATAAAATCTTGTGCAGATATTTTTGAAAGCATGATTAACCATGCTTGCCACACTGAAAATTGTGCGTATAATTCGGATTCAAAACCCAGACGCCCTTGTGAATCTGCTTGGCAAATTAGTAAAATCTGCATAAAGCGTTCTGGTTTTCGCCATGCATCGCACGCATCAAAGACAGCTAGACGCTGGTTTGCTGACAATTCTTGCGCTTTATGAATATCACCATGCCAACGACACGCTAACATAGCTAACTCTTGTACCAAACTTGGTATTTTATAACGCTCACTTAATATCTTTACTAATACCACACCATTCACTTCGTGATTAGGATGTTTTGGTAATAACGCTATTGGTGTAAGCCCCTTACCCACATCATGACATAAAGCCGCCCACAAACAAGCAACATCATCGCTTATCTTACGCATAGCTTGCAGCACCAATAAACTATGCGTACCAACATCACCCTCAGGATGCCACTTAGACTCTTGTGGCACAGAAAACAAGCATGACAGCTCTGGCATTAATACTTGCAAAGCACCGATCTGTTGTAACACCTCAAAATAACGCTGCGGTGCTTGGGTTTGCAATGCTTTAACCGTTTCTAACCAAACACGCTCTGGCGTTAAACACGCCAACTCACCACTAGCAATCATTTGCATCATGAGTTCTAGTGTTTCATCCGCAATCTGAAAATTAAATGGTGCTAGTTTGGCTGCAAAACGAGCAATCCGTAATATGCGCAATGGATCTTCTGAAAAAGCCGCACTCACATGGCGAAGTTGACGATTTTTTAAATCTGCTTGACCATTAAACGGATCAACAATAACACCCTCAGCGCATTGTGCCATCGCATTAATCGTAAGATCACGACGCAATAAATCATCTTCAAGCGTAATACTCGGATCGCTAAAACAAGCAAAACCATGATAACCCTGCCCCTGTTTGCGTTCAGTACGTGCAAGCGCATACTCTTCATTTGTACTAGGGTGCAAAAAAACAGGAAAATCACGCCCTACTTGTTTAAACCCTTGCGCTAACATTTGCTCGGGTGTTGTACCCACAACAACCCAGTCACGTTCAGTTATCGGCAAACCTAGTAACGCATCTCGAACAGCACCACCGACTAAACAAATGCGTGTCATTACTTAATAAACCCATTAATACGCTCATTAGCATTACGTCCTGCTGATTGTCGAATGAGCATGTAGCGAGCACGAATGCAATAGGGCGTGAATGTTTGTACAAGGTGTGTTCTTAACTGTTTTGGTTGAATATCAAAGGGCAAAACTGAAGTACAGACAGAGGGCACTTGCAAACTATAGTAATTATCCATACTAAATAAGGGAGTGGGCATCACTCCCATGACACGTGCCATAATACGAGACATCATATCTGAAAGTGGCAATAAACGCGTATGAGAAGGTACAAACTCACCAATTAAGCGAATCAGTTCTAACATTGAATAAGTACGTCCACCACAGAGTTCATAGTTTTTTCCAATTGAAACAGTGTTAATAAGCGATTTTGCCATGACATCAACAACGTCCTCTACCCATATAGGTGACAATTTTGCTTGCGGACAAACAACGCCTAAAATCGGTAAGCGAGATAATATAGTATAAAAAGTTGAAATAAAATGATCACCATCACCAAAAATAACTGATGGTGAAAAGCTAGTAACCTCTAACCCACTATTATGCATGACCGCTTGTGCCTCTGCCTTACTACGTAAATAAGCACTAGGCGCATCGATACTCGCCCCCAAAGCAGATATATGCAAGACACGCTTAACGCCCTCAGCTGAGCAAGCTGCGACAATTTTACGCGCTAAACCAACATGCACACGCTTAAATGCCGTCTTTCCATGTTCATGCAAAATACCAATGAGATTAATCACTGCATCTTTATTGTTAATATGTTTTCGTAAAAACAAACTACTAAAATGACCTGTCTCTACCAGCAAAATATTTGGAATCAGTAATAAATCGCGATGTCGTTCTAATCGACGCACAATAACTGTTAAGTGATGTCCATCCCGAGAGAGCCGATATAGTAAAGCTCGCCCTACAAACCCTGTCCCACCCAAAATTAGCACACGCATTACAGACCTCTATTTAAATAATTTTTGATATTGTTTGATTTTAAGTAGTCAAAGTGGGCGGGTCAATATAACTTGTATCTGACAATCAAAGATAAAACTGCTATATTGCCCACACAACTGGAGAGAAGAGCATGATAAATACAACAAACACAACCATTGCTACGTCGACATATCGTCATAATAGCAAAGAAAACACCTATTTATTTGTAGTAAGCACTTTAAAATGGGAAACATTACCAGAGCCATTACGTCAACAATTCTCTGACGATGCCAAGGTTATTGATTTTGATATGACTCCCAATAAAAAACTGGCACGCGCTGATAGCCAAAAAGTATGGGATGCACTAAGTACTCAAGGTTACTACTTACAAATGCCGCCTAGTGATCCAAACGAGCTTAAAGCACGAGAAGATGCGTATATTTCTCAATTAGAGTCTAGTAAGACTAGCTAATCCTGAGTAGAATAGTCAGGTATTATTTACCCTTTTGGAGAACCAAACAGATGACACATACACTACCCACATTACCTTACGCTTATAACGCGCTTGCGCCTTACATTGGCGAAGAAACAATGACACTTCACCACACCAAACATCATCAAGCATATGTTGATAACTTAAACCGCTTGGTGGTGGGTACTGAGTTTGAAGGTAAAAGTTTAGAAGACATCGTTAAAACAGCACCAGCTGGCGGCATTTTTAATAATGCAGGGCAACATTGGAATCATAATCAGTTTTGGACAATGATGGCAGTGCCTAGCGAACAAACCCCTACTGGCGCACTAATGGATAGCATTGTTAACACTTTTGGTTCGTTTGACGATTTTAAAACTAAGTTTGAAGCAACTGGTCTAGCAACTTTTGGTTCTGGTTGGGCATGGTTAGCACAAAATGCTGATGGCAGCTTAGAACTAATGAGTAGTTCTAATGCTGGCAATCCATTACAGCATGGCAAAAATACCTTATTGGGTGTCGATGTATGGGAACATGCTTATTATGTTGATTACCGCAACCGTCGTGCCGATTACCTAAAAGGCTTCTGGTCTGTGGTTAATTGGGCAAATGTGAACGATCGTTTTAACGGTTAATTCACAACAGATGTGCTGGTTCTTCGTGGACTAGCACATCTGTATTAGGATAACGTGCAATAATAGCATCACGTACAGTATCACCTAATCGATGAGACTCATGTAAAGGTATTTGAGGATGTAAGTCGATATACAATTGCACGACAAACAACGAGCCAGACTGACGTGAGCGCAAATTATGTGCTCGAACAACGCCTTCTACCGATTGTGCTATTGCTAACATTTCTGCCTCAATATTGGTTGGTAATTGCTTATCCATTAACTGATCAAAACTGACCATCGCAATTTTCCATGCACTAAACAAGACATAGCCTGCTACTAATAACGCAACCCAAGGATCTAACCCTGTCCAACCATACATCAGTAAAATCATGGTAAGCAATACCGCACCATTAGATAATAAATCGGTTGCATAATGCAAAGAGTCTGCTTGAATAGCAATTGACCCTGTTTTCGCCACCGCTACGCGTTGAATCGACAACAACAACAACGTCATCATCAACGAAAACCCCATTGCCCACGCGCCCAACTCTAACGTTTCTAACTGCCGTGGTTGATACATTTGCTCAAGCGCTGACAAAAGCAAATAAATTGCCGATCCTGTAATCATGAGGGCTTGTGCTAATGCTGCCAACGCTTCAGCTTTTCCATGTCCAAAATGATGATCATCATCTGCTGGCTTGAGTGCATAACGAACAGCCAAAAACGATAAAATAGAAACCATCAAATCCGTTGAAGAGTCAATTAATGATGCCAACATACTCACTGAATGCGTCTGCAACCAGCCCCAAGTTTTAACAAAAACTAATATGCTTGCTGTGGTGACAGAGGCTGTTGATGCAAGCTTTATCCAAAAAGCATAACGATTATTGTCTTTATAATTATCTTTGTGCATACAGAACCCAAAAAAACAGAAACGAGAAAGTGAATCTGAACAGTATATCATGGTGTGATTATGTTAAAATAATTAACGTTTTTACTTCTTTTTTTATTTCAGGAGTCTAGCATGGACACGAACCTAGCACATTTCAATATGGTTGAACAGCAAATCCGCCCTTGGGATGTACTCGATATTCGCATACTTGACACTTTAACAGCAGTTCCGCGTCATCCGTTTGTTCCTTGCGATTTTCATCCTTTGGCATATAGTGAAATGCCTATTCCGCTTGCTGCCAATCAAAAAATGTTAGAGCCTAAAATTGTAGGGCGCTTTTTACAAGCACTTGACCCACGTGATCATGAGTTAGCCTTAGAAATTGGTACAGGGAGCGGCTATCTAACAGCATTATTAGCAACACTTTGTCAACAAGTAACCAGCATTGAACTTCATCATGAACTTAGCGATACGGCAGCAAAAACTTTGACCAGTATGAATATTAATAATGCAACCTTACTTAAGGGTGATGCTCATGCTAATTGGCAAGATAATAAAAATTATCACTTAATTGTACTGACGGGTGCAGTTCTCAATAAACCACAAACTTACTTGAACAAACTTGAAGTGGGTGGTCGCTGCGTTGCTGTTGTTGGTAAAGGACATGTTATGCAAGCCATTAAATATCAACGCATCGAAAACAATCAATGGACTGAAGAAATACTTTTTGAGACACAACTGCCCTACTTAATTGGTGCTGAAGAAACTAATTCGTTTCAATTTTAAGCTTAAAAGTTTAACCTACCAGCGTGTTATTCTCACCTCGACCCACACCATAATAATGAAATCCCTTTGTTTTCATAACATCGGGATCGAATACATTGCGTCCATCAAAAATATACGGCTTAATTAAATTGGTACTAATACGCTCAAAGTCAGGATTCCAATAATCTTTCCATTCTGTCATAATCAACAGCGCATCTGCACCCACACAAGCAAGATAAGGATCAGAATACACAGTAATTTGAGGGTGATTTGGATAATGCAATGCTAACGCAGCTAAGGCTTTAGGGTCATGAACTTGCAATCTCGCGCCTTGTGCCAACAATGCATCAATCAATCGTAAACTAGATGCTTGCTCAATGGTTGCCGTATCTGGCTTGTAAGAAACCCCCCACAACGCAAAGACCTTATCACTTAATTTTGTCTGATAGTGTTGCCATAATTTACTAAACAAAATCTCTTGTTGATGTTTGTTGACACGCAAAGCGGCAGGTAAAAGTTGCGCTTGCTGACCATATTGTTCAAACGTATTTAGAATAGCAGATAAGTCAGCCATAAAATTAGGACCGCCAAACCCTGCACCAGGATAAAGATAATTAAATCCTATACGTGAATCAGTGCCGATTCCTTGACGTACCTGCTCAATATCAATACTCAATTTTTCGGCTAAATTAGCAAATTCATTCATTACAGAAACGCGTAAAGCCAATAATGTATTAATCGCGTATTTGGTCATTTCTGCAGCAGCAGGAGCCATAATTAACAACATATCGCGTGCGCGATTATAAGGGCGTAATAAATCACGCATCTGGCTAATCGCCCAATCATTATTTGTGCCAATAATAATACGCTCAGGACGTGTAAATTGACTAATTGCAGCCCCTTCTGACATAAACTCTGGCCAGACAACCACTTGTGCTGGCGATTGTGCTGCCTGTAAACGCTGTTGATAAGCGTCGGCACGACCCACACCATGTAATGTTTGTGTTATCAATAAAGTTTCATTTTTAAGCAATACAGCGAGTTGATCCACCAATGAATCCGCTAAACCGCCTTGGGCAGCACTAAAACTCAAAATATGAACCTGATATGACGCATAGTCAGCTAACGCTTTTATATCGCCCCACTGTAAACGACAAGTCGCTTGCTGTGACTCAATAAGTGCTGCTAAACCAGACTGCTTACGTGCGGTATCCGTCCACACCCAATCTATTGGTGCATCAAATGGTAGAATAATGACTTGATTACCATTACTTGCAAGACTAGAAGCAGTCACTAAAGCAGGATAATCATGTCCGTAAACAACAATATTCATGGGCATTTATTACCTAATAAAAAATTAAATACAACAGAACCTAAGATGATTTTTTCTCAAATAAAAGCACTAATTATTAATTAAAATAATCGATTAATTTCTTAAAAAAAAGAAGTGACAAATTGTACTTACTATCACAACCTAAAACGATTGTATCTGCCGCCAATAATAATGTTAAACAATTATCGTCTCGTTCAAAACCAGCACCATAAGCAACGCTATTGGCTAACACAGCATCTACCCCTTTGCGGACTAATTTTTCTTTAGCATTGGTTATTAGATCTTCCGTTTCAGCAGCAAAAGCAATAATTTTACCGCGACTAGGCTGTGCTGCTACCCAAGCAACAATATCAGGGTTTTGCACAAGATTAAGTATTAGCCCACTATCACCTTGCTTTTTGAGCTTACTCGTTGCAATTTGTTCGACACGATAATCAGCAACAGCAGCAGCAGCAATTGTAAAATCGATATCCACAAAATTTTCCTGCACTATCGCCAACATTTGCATCGCAGAACGCACTCGAATCGTTGTAATACCTTGTGGATCAGGTAAAGCAGTAGGACCTGAGATCAGAATCACTTGCGCCCCCAAATCCCGCGCTGCCTCTGCTAGTGCATACCCCATTTTTCCACTCGATCGATTGCCAATAAAACGTACTGGATCAATGTCTTCAAAAGTAGGACCTGCAGTAATGAGCACACGTTTACCGACAAGAATTTTTTCTACTTTAACTGCAAATAATGCGAACAAAGCCCGAACAATATCCTGCGGTTCTTGCATTCGTCCCACATCAACCTCACCACAAGCAAGAGAGCCGCTATCTGGCAAGACAATATGTGCACCACGCGCTTGTAGCAAAGCAAGATTAGCTTGTGTTGCTGGATGTCGCCACATATCCCCATTCATTGCTGGTGCAAGCACAAGCTTAGCTTGAGTAGCTAGCGCAAGTGTTGTTAATAAGTTATTGGCTACACCTTGTGCTAGTCGCGCTAAAATATCAGCCGTAGCTGGCGCAACAAGTAACACATCTGCCCAACGAGCTAACTCAATATGACTCATTGCCGCTTCGGCATGTTCATCAAACACAGCTGAGCGCGCAACACGATCCGTCACGACTTGCAAGGCTAAAGGCGACACAAAATGCACTGCTGACTCAGTCAATACACACTGCACTTGCATTCCCGATTTTACAAGCTTACGCGCTAAATCAACTGCTTTATAGGCAGCAATGCCGCCCGTTATCCCTAAAATAACATTCATACCGCTACACTATAATAAATTATTAATATACATCTGACTGTGTTAAACACCAGACTTGATGGATTTTTGGGTTGCGTGCAAAATCAAAGCCGATACTCTCTTTTTTCATATCAGTAACAGTCCATCCCATCTCCGACATGGCTTCTGTATCGAGTTTAAAAGCACGCAAATTAGTTGAAAAGATAAGTTTACCTTCTGGTGCTAATAACATGCCCATATCGGCAATCATGCGCACATGGTCACGTTGCACATCGAGCGTACCATCCATGCGTTTCGAATTCGAAAAGCTAGGCGGATCGCAAAAAATAATGTCGTACTGTGGACGCGCATGAGGTGGCAGGTCTGCCATCGCACCAAGCCACTCCAAGGCATCGTCACGCTCCCAATATAACTTTTGCCCTGCTAATGGCAAGCCATTCTCTGCTGCGTTCTCTTGCGCCCAGCCTAAATAGGTATTCGATAAGTCGATACTGGTCACACTGGCTGCACCTGCTTTCGCGAGATGCACACTGACGCTGCCTGTATAGCAAAATAAGTTCAGACAATGCTTATCCTTCGCTTGACTGGCTAACCATAACCGAATCGGACGATGATCCAAGAATAAGCCTGTATCTAAATAACCCGTTAAATCAACTAAAAAGCGACAATCCCCTTCTTGCACCCAATCGAATACGTGCTGATCAGACTGCACTTCGTACTGACTTTCGCCTTTTTGCACCTGACGACGCTTAAAATGACACTGTGTTGGTGGAATACCTAAGGCATCAGGTAATACCGACATCCCCTCAAACAAACGACGACGTGCCGCTTTTTCGTCTACCGTCTTTGGTGCTGCATATTCTTGAATTTGTACCCAGTCGTATTCTTCACCCTGATACAGGTCAATGGCAAAAGCGTATTCAGGCATGTCGGCATCATAAATGCGGTAAGCGTAAACTTTTTCTTTTTGTGCTTGTCGACTTAAATTTTTGAAGTTTTTCTTTAAACGATTAGCAAACATTTGTGCGCCGTCGCTTTGAGCGAGATTGGCACGTCCTTGCAATACTTCTGAAACTAAGTTTAAGCCAATATTAATGGGCGTAACTTTAACCGCTTCTTCTGTGACCGTTAAACGCAGCAACTTACCCTCTATCGGACCATTAGAAAAGGCGTGCATTTTATCGGCACGCAAACCGAGCCAATGCCCTAGTGTTTCATTGCTGGTATAAATTGCTGCTTGCCAACCTAAACATTCTGCTAATAGGGTTGTTCCTAACAACTGATAGACGGGCTTCAGTGATTCTTCATCGCCCATACGCTCACCATATGGCGGATTAGTAATCATTAAGCCTTTTGACCAGCCTGTATTATGCCATTGCCCTAAACCTTTGGCATCGAGCTGAATTTTATCTTTTAAGCCTGCACGACGAATATTTTCATCCGCTTTTTGCAATACCCATTCGTTATGATCAAAGCCAAACATCGGTGGCAAGGTTTTAATGCCTGCTGCACCGCGTTTTTTAGCGTCCAAAACCATATCAGACCACAATGGCGCATCAAAACAAACGTGACGCTTAAAGCCCATTTTATCGGCTTTGATTAAACCTGGCGCAATATCAGCTGCCATCCACGCGCCTTCAATCAACAAAGTACCACTGCCACACATTGGATCGAGTAATATCCCCCCTGCTTTAGCGATTTCAGCCCAACCAGATTTCATGAGGATACCTGCAGCCAAGGTTTCTCGCATCGGTGCAGCACCAGCTTCCAAGCGATAACCACGCGCATGTAGACCATGCCCTGACATATCCACTGCTAACGAAAAACGACCATGATCACCCCATGCCTGCAATCGCACATCTGGCATTTCAGTGTCCACTGATGGACGCTCACCTGTGCGTTCACGAAACCAGTCAGCAATACCATCTTTAACTTTTTGCGCACCAAAGGTCGTATGACGTACAAATGGCAATTTACCATGAAACTCAATTTCTAACCGACCAGTGGGTTTAAGCCATTGCGACCAATTAACCTCTTTGATTAAGTCCATCATATCAGCTTCGTTATCGACTTCACCTTCACACAAAGTCATCATAATGCGACTGGCTAAACGTGACCACAACACCGCTTTATAAGCGGCTTCTAACCCACCCCAAAACCACACACCATGTGGTGCTTCTTTGACTTCCAAGCCTAACGCGCGCAACTCATCTGCTAACAGTGGTGCCAGACCACGACTACAACTGGCTAAACCCTTATCCATATCTTTCCTTACGTTTATCGACACAAGCTACTTGCACCAATTCTTATTTCGTCTTATTGTAACCACTTATACAACAAATACACGAAAACGAGTACCTATTCATGCGATTTTATCCTCTAGCAAAGCTATCAACGCTTCTTCTTGGTGCATTTTTAAGTCAATCTGTTGAAGCCTTCGATAAAGGGCAGCGTGTTTGGATCGATTTACCCGCTGTGAATATTAATGATGACTCATATGCAGAAGGACAAATTATTCAGGATGCTGGCAGCTCTAAACTTGAAATATTTGTTAAGTCGGTTACAATCAGTCAAGCATTTTCTTCGGGTATATCTTGTGCTCCAAATAGTTCTTCTGATAACTGGGAACATGCTATTGGCAGCAAACTAACTACAAACGAAACACGTCAAATCCCACGTGAACAAGTTATGAACTGGACATCGGGTTACAATCGTTACTTTGAACGTCAAAACTGGCTCAATATTTTCTTAAAATGGTCTGACAACCATCCTGTTATTGAACGTGATCAAATTTTAGTCATGAGCAATATGGTTCGCGCACGTAATATGAATGATTTAGCGCAAATTACCGATGTTGTATTAGAAAACTATGATGCTTATCAAACAGAGCACTTTATTTTTTATCCGTTGCCTCAACGTATTATTCGACTAACACCCGTGCTACAACATATTCGAAAATTACTCGATAGTGATCCTAAACTATTGGCTGCTTGGCAACCTAAGCATCGCTCACTTGAAGCATTAAATCAGAGTAGTTATACCTTGTTTATGACGCAAGCAATCGATAAAATTGTGAGTGATGCTCATCAAACAGAGGGATTACTCAGCACCTTAACACCCGATGCGAATACACTTGCTTTTCATACAGCCCTTAATTCACTCCCTCGTAAACCATGACTGACTATATCGACATAATTAATCAGTGGGTTATTGTCAACCAGCATCATGCTTGGTGGGTTATTTTTCTGATTGCTTTTGTGGAGTCCATGGTTATTTTGGGCATTATTGTACCGGGGCTACCTTTGATGCTAATGCTAGGTAGCTTTATTGCAACAGGGATACTTAGTGCAACTGAAGTCGTTTTTTGGTGCATTGTCGGTGCTGTTGTTGGTGATGGCTTAAGTTTTTGGATTGGACAGCGTTATAAATATCATGTACTTGAGCTTTGGCCATTAAGCAAACACCCCGAATGGATTACGCAAGGTGAAGCATTTTTTGAGAAATGGGGGGGCATCTCTATCTTAATGGGACGGTTTTTTGGTCCATTACGTGCAACTGTCCCTGTGCTTGCTGGCATACTAGGAATGA
This sequence comes from Francisella tularensis subsp. holarctica, assembly GCA_945874205.1. Classification (GTDB taxonomy): domain Bacteria; phylum Pseudomonadota; class Gammaproteobacteria; order Thiomicrospirales; family Thiomicrospiraceae. Next base: position 11,055 of record CAMCGI010000004.1, on the reverse strand, counting down.
ATCGTGCACGCTTTACTGCGTGGAATACGTTATCTGCTATTATTTGGGCGCCAGCTTACTTAGCACCTGGTATCTTTTTAGGATGGCTGAGTAAACAAGGTGAACACGGACCATGGCTTGTGTTAGCTGCGATTGTGCTTACCTTAATAGCGGGGTTTATCTGGCGAAAAATGAAACCTAAGCCTATCGAAGAGTCAACAACATAGACTTATAGTAGCTGCATTAGGTACAATACCCATCTATAATTAATTTAATCTAAACTGCTTTTATGACCATAGAACGCATTCGTCGCTGTATTTCTGATGATCTACTGGCAACTGACCATCTTATTTTGTCTCGCTTAAGTTCTGATGTTGTGCTTATCAATCAAATTGGACAGCATATTATTCACAGTGGCGGTAAACGGGTTCGCCCTCTTGTATTACTCTTAGCAGCACGTGCCTGTGGCTATCGGGGTAACGATCATCATACGCTAGCAGCAGTGATTGAGTTTATTCATACCTCAACGCTGTTACACGATGATGTGGTCGATGAGGCAGATACGCGTCGCGGTAAAGCTACTGCCAATGCCAATTGGGGTAATGCTGCAAGCGTATTAGTGGGTGACTTTTTATATTCTCGTTCATTTCAGATGATGGTCGAACCTGGTATTTTGCGTGTATTAGATATTATGGCAGAAGCAACAAATACCATTGCAGCGGGTGAAGTACTACAATTACTCAACTGTAATGATCCTAATACTGATGAAATGCGTTATCGTGATGTCATTTATCGCAAAACAGCTAAACTATTTGAAGCTGCAACTCGTTTAGGTGCTGTACTCGCTAATACACCACAGTGGGAAGATGCCTTAGCAAATTACGGTAAAGAATTAGGTAATGCTTATCAATTAATTGATGATGTGCTTGACTATACTGCCAATGAAATAGAGCTTGGTAAAAGTTTAGGTAAAGACTTAGCAGAGGGTAAACCCACACTTCCGCTTATTTATGCTTTACAACGTGCGACAGAACAAGAACAAGCACTTATTCGCACTGCAATTGAGCAGGGGGATGATCAAAATCTTGCTCAAATCACTGCTATTATTCAGCGCACTGGAGCAATCGAGGATACAAGAAAACAAGCATTAATTGCTTCTCAAGCGGCAATTGACGCATTGGATATTTTGCCTGCTAGCGAACAAAAACAAGCGCTTATTGAATTAGCGTTGCTTGCTGTGGGAAGAAGCAGTTAATCACCTTTAATCATCTCTGAGCTTAAATAAACGCGTTTAACGCCTATTGGCAGGGGTAACCCTAAAGGTAAATAAGTAATTACTTGATCTGATTGTTGAAGCATAATTAATACATCATGATGATTAAGCTGTGGCGGTGGTGAGCCTTGTCCTGTAAATACTAGTTTTGACCAATGTGCACGCCAGCGACTTGCTGAAAAACCAAGAACTTGCTGATAAAAATCATTACGCATAACACTATTGTCAGAATCGACTACTTGCCATAATTTAACGCGATTGCTCATAAACAAATCTCGTACCTGCTCTTCATCAAGCCATATCAATACAGAATCGTCACGTGTGACAACTTGCCAAGACTCTGCTAATGCAACAGAATAATCTAGCAAAAAAAACAAACCCACAAAAAGAATAAAATGTTTAATCTTAAACAGCATTAAAACACCACATCTAAACTAACAGACAAGAGTAAGTCTTGATTAGGTGCACGATAAGCGTAACTTGAATCATATGCCTCATAAACCCAACGACTACCTGGGTCTGGTGCAATGCCTTGAGCTTCTGCCTTTAGTATGGCGTTATCAGACAACTCAAAAGAAACACCCAACGTCACGCTTGATGCTGAATAACTAACGCCATCATATAATGATTGCGCTATTGGCTGCGGGTTACTCTCTGTTAATGTCCAAGTACGTGCTAGCGTTAAATAAGGCATATAACGCCCAAAATGCCGCCCTAAGGTTAGATAAGCACCGCCACGTTGCCCAAAGTATGCATCTAAAGAACGATATGCCACTTCACCTATCAACAACCAGTTAGGAGAGTCTAACTGTGCGCTTAATGAAACAAAATGATATGTTTTATTATTTAACGACATTTTATCCGCTAAATCAATATATCCTAGCTGATATATTGCATTTAGTGCGTTATCTACTGTTACGGTATGCGCAGTTAATTGCCCCACTTCATAGCTAACTTTAACAGTCCAGTTTTCACGATGAAGCGACATGCTTACATAGCGCATTGCTTGAGCATTTGTGGTATCGACATTACTCGCACCATCAATCGAATAATCCATTGAAGCATTTGCAACACCAAGCAATGTCACCCAATCCCAATTATTACAAACTAGTTTCTGATGACGTAGCTGAACACCATCATAATTAAAAAAACTGGTGACACCATAAACCTCACGTGGTGGACGAATCCACGGTAAAGCGTAATGTACTTGACGATAATCAGAATATAAAAAATTGGGATTTTGAGTGCGCCCAACACGTAAAGAAAATTGATCATTAATGGGAATTAATGCATTAAACAAGGTTAATGATGGCGTTATTTGACTACTGGCATCACGATAGATCACTGTTTGTGCCGTCAAGCGCACGTTATTATCGATTAAACTTGACCACTGTAACCCCAAGTTAGAATCTAATCCAAAATCAATTAACCGTGTATGACCAGGTCCTGTCGAGTGATTATTATAAGCAAAATCTGCATGAGGATTAGAAAACCAGCTTGCCCCTAAGGTGGCAAAACCACTCACCTCAGCCATAACTGGTAATGCTGTTAATAATGGGAAAGAAAGAAGGAAACTAAAAAAATAACTCACTTATCTACTCTACTTATTAAAATAGGAGCAACTAACGGTAAGCGCATAACAAACTGTGTCCCTTTCCCTTCGACACTAAAAACGCGTATTTGTCCACCCAAAATACCTGTCACCAAATTATGTACAATATGTAACCCTAGCCCACTACCACCCTGTCCTAGTCGTGTGGTAAAGAATGGATCAAACACTTTACTTAAATGCTCAGGAGCAATTCCCTTACCATTATCACTAATCGTTAAGCTGACCCAATGACTATTTTCCATTAGGGCAGAAATATGCATTTCTCCGTCAACACCTTTTTCAAAAGCATGAATTAATGCGTTATTAATCAAGTTTGTTACAATTTGCCCTAAAGGACCTGGAAAACTATCAAAAATAATACCCGTAGCAACGTCATAATAAACAACAATATGTTCTTGACGCAACATAGGCTGAATTGTTAACAAAATCTCTCGTAACATCAACATCAAATCAAAACGCCGACGCTGATAGCTTGTTTGATCAATGGCAACTTGCTTAAAACTACGAATTAAATCTGCCGCCTTATTCAAATTACGTGTCGCTAATAATTCTGCTTCTTGCATATCTTGTAAATAACGTTGTAAGCTAGATTTTCGTAATGCGCCTGCCTCTAGCAAAGTAGCAAAGGCTTTATTTTTATCAGCGCAAGTCGTCACAACGGTTAACGCATTACCAATGGGTGTATTTAATTCATGCGAAACGCCTGCTACCAATGCACCCAAACTCGCTAGTTTTTCAGACTGAATTAAACTTGCTTGTGCCTCTTGCAAGGTTTCCATAGCAAACTCAAGTTCCGATGTTCGCTCACTAACGCGAGCTTCTAACGCTGCATTAAGCTCACTCACCTTAAGCTGACTTTCTTCTAACGCAGAAACACGCTCAGCAACTGAATATGCCATTGCATTAAAATCAGCGGCTAATAACGACAACTCATCCAAGCCTGATGCTGGTGCTAAAACGCGATAATCACCCTGTGCTAACGCACGGCTTGCACGCATCAATTGCATTAATCGTTTATTGAGTTGCATTCCAGCAAGCAGTAAAAAGACACCAAACATTAATACAGCAATAAGTAATACATGTAAATTTTCTTGTTGAATATGGCGAATACTTTCTTTAAAAGACAGCGTAGATAAACCAAAATGTAACTCACCAACACGTCCCTCTAAAATAAGAATAGGTTGCACGACATGTACAAGCCCATTTTTAATCTGTTCTTCAAGTGGCTGTTTTAATTGCTTATCCGTATTAATCGCTTTATTGGTTGTTATCAATAACTCGCCACTTTCATCATATAAAGACAAATAGACTAAAGTTGAATTATTATCCGCAATAAGTTCATGAAAGTAATCACTAAGCCCACGCAACCCAGAACGAGTAGTGTGTGGTGTCAGTGCTAAATTAAGTGCTTCTGCTGTTGAGCGAACACTTGCTTGAGTATGTGCAATAGCCGCATTAGATAAGACTGTGGCTACGTTATGCTGCATCCAAAAATAGAATCCGAGCATAACTATCACCATTGTCAACAACAAGCGAAACCGTATGGAATGCCAAAGCATCACAAAACGAGGCATATTAGCATCGCTGCTGCATTATATAATCAAGCTGTCAATGCATGATTAGTACAGGCTATCATTAAATCACGAAATAATTGCCAACTTTCAGAGACCAATTGTTGTTCAAAATCATTTTCTTGAAGCACAATAACAAAACGCCATCCATCACCCTTGAGTAAGATTGAATCAGAAAACTGATCTTCAACACTACTGCTCAATAACTGAGTAATATAACTGAGCAATGGCGCTGCTGATAACTCAGACAGCTTTTTATCTTGCCACGATATATGCGCTAAATCGGTAGCCACAATACTTGCATTAGAAAAGTCGTCATTAAGACGATGCCAAACAACAACAATAGGAGACAGAGAATATAATGTTGTTAATTGGTTTGCAATCACGTGCGCTAATTCAGTATGTGTCGTTTTTACAGACATATTTGACATAACCTGTCTCATACCTAACATCTGCTGCTTCATTTGCACTATTTGTTTAAGCTGATCAAAGGTTCTTATTGCAGTGGTTAAGCTGGTTAACAAGCGCTCACGTGACACTTCAGTCTTAAGCATATAATCATGAATATCATAACGTGCCACTAAGCTTGCTTCTGGCGCCAACCCTGGTTGCCCTGTACGCAAAATAATACGCAATGGCTTGTATGCTAACCCTTCTCTTACTAAGTCAATTAACGATAAACCACTATCGTCCTCTTCCATAACGACATCTAATAAAACCACTGCAATATCGGGCATTTGTCTTAATAAAACTTCCGCTTCTGCCGCACTATAAGCATGAATAAGTAATAGTGGTCGATCCATAATTTCAACATCTGATAATGCAAAGCGTGTCGCCTGATGCACCTCACCATCATCATCAACGACCAAAACACGCCATGGCGAAACATGCAAAAACGGTTGATCCGATATATCATCTAATAATTCTAATACATCATCACTATGTTGAACGTTACCCATTATTAATTACCTTATTGTAGATAATAAAAACCCTTATTGTCTTACTTACATTGTAAAACAATAAGGGCGTCGTTAGTGTTTAATTTTCAGTTAATTATACTGAGTCTTTACGAAACCGTGGCAACCACATTTGTGCAAGTGATGTAAATAACATAATACCAGCAGCAACAGAATAACCAAAACCACCAATAATCGTCAGCCATGCAAAATTAGGGTTTAGCTTAGTTAACCACCAAGATAATACGTCTATAATCAAGAATGCAAATGGTGTCATAATCAACACAAGTTTCCACATTTGATTAAAGCGTGCAAAAGCAAAAATAGCACCAACAAACATAAAAATAAACGAAATACCAAATAAATGGATATGCGATACACGTATCAATGATGAAAAACTAGCACCATTGTCAGTTTCCGCAACATGTTTAACACTTTCATATTGTGTAAAGTTAGGTAATGCTGTTTGCTCCGCACTATGACAAATTGCACAATACTGTGCAAAAACTGCCTTATACTTTGGCTCCCACTGAGCCTCATCTGCGCCACTACGCGCCCATTTAATGATATCTAAACGCACTTCATCGGGAGCCATGGCTTGCATAGAACCATTCAGCTTACCTTCGATTTTAGAACCATTCTTATTACCATAATAGCTGTAGACAACATCGTCCAATGATAAACCGACTTTACCGTCTGCCATACCATGTGTCATCATAATTTGTGCACCCGCCATCATCAAACCCACGCCAATGGTGAGTAAAAAACTGGTAAACACAACCCGCAATGCTAATGGAAAGTTCGCTAACGTGAGCTCTTTCATTTGCTAATTCCTTATTTATTAATGAGATTGAAACAAATTTTGTTCGAGCAGATCACATAAAACATGCCCTAACAAAGTATGCGCTTCCTGAATTCTTGGCGTATCGTTACTGGGTATACGCAGACATAAATCAGCAATTTGTGCTAGCATACCACCATTTTCTCCAGTCATACCAACAACATGCACACCCATAGCCTGCGCAACAGGAACCGCTGCCAAGATATTAGCTGAATTACCACTCGTCGACAAAGCAATAAGCACGTCACCTGACTGAGCTAATGCTTGAGTTTGGCGTGAAAACAACTGGTCAAAGCCGTAATCGTTACCAATGGCTGTCAAAACTGATGAATCTACTGTCAATGCCAATGCTGGTAACCCAGGACGATCCAATTTAAAACGAACAACCAACTCTGCTGCTAAATGTTGCGCATCAGCTGCACTACCACCATTGCCTGCAAATAACAGTTTATTCCCTCGACGCAATGCAAACTCACAGGTTTGGACAAATTTAACAAACTGCAGTTTAAGCACTTCATCATTTTGCAAGTCTGTTAAAACGCGAAGCGCGTCACTGGTTTGCAAGTGCCAAAAATTCTCGATATTCATTGTCGCACTATTCCTATTTTACTGACTTGATATTAATCACGTTTGCAACGCCTTGATGCAATTCTCCTTCATCAAGTAAGGTTTCAACTGCTTCAAGCACTTCAATCGTCATTGACTGTAATCGCTGCTGCCAATCTTCAAGCCGATAAAGTAAATCATGATCTTTTGGTCCACCACTATTTAAGGGAAGTTGATCAATTGAGAATACCTGTACCACCAAAAAACCATTCGGTTTTAATGATCGAATGACATTCTGCCAAACGCTATCTTGAATTGCACTTGGTAAATGAAAAAAACTAGCGACCACAGCATCAAATGCTTCTACAGGTAAAACACAAGAAGTTAAATCTACACACGCTGTTTCGACGCTAACACTACGTTGCTGTGCAAGCATTTTTGTTTTGTCTAATCCCACTTGTGAGTAATCGCAATTAAGCACCTGATAACCTTGCTCTGCTAACCAAACAGCATTTCTACCCTCACCATCTGCAAGTGCTAACACTCGCGCACCTTGTGCTAAGCTAGGTAATGCAGTTGCAATCCATTCATTCGGTTTTTCACCATATAAATACGCTGATGAGCGAGAAAAACGTTGATTCCATGGATTACTCATACTAACACTATCTCATGCTCACGCAATGCCGTTTCAATTTGCCACAAATAAGAAGCTTTGACGCCATACTCATATTGTACAGCACCTTGTTTAATCCAGACCAGAAGCTCAAAAGCCATCTTTCCATCTAAACTACCCAATACCACCTGTGGTGCTCGACTACCCTCTTTGATGGTATAGGGAACCTGACTAGCCGCATTTAGCACCGCAGCCACGACTTGTTTTTTATCTGAGTTAAGTGCCACATTGAATGGAATATGCACGCGACGATATAGGTCAGATAAAGTCCAATTAACAACGCGCCCCGATGTAAACTCTGTATTAGGAATAACCACCTCTAAATTATCCGCTGTCGTAATTAAGGTTGAGCGTAAACTGATTTCTTTTACCTTTCCTGACAATCCCGAAGGCAACTCAATATAATCACCTACTTTTAACGTCTTTTCAAACATGACAACCAAGCCAGAAACAAAGTTTTTTACCATGTCTTGTAAACCAAAACCGATACCAACTGATAATGCCCCTGCAATCCATGCCACGTTAGAAAAATCAATACCGATAGAGGATAAAGCAACAATAGTACCAACAATCATAATGAGATAATGAATTAAGCGACCTAGTGTATAAGCGGTATGTGAAGCAATTTTTTCATTACCAGAGGCAATTTTTACTAGTGCTTTGCGCAGCCAAAAACTTAACCACCACGCGATAGTAATAAACAAGACAACCCGAACCAACCCTAATACCGTAACAGGGGTGTCTCCAACTTTAAAGAAGGTAGCACTCATCAATGCCCAAATATCTTCGCCAACTACCCAAAAAGCTTGGGTAGTATTATGCCAACGATTACCCAAAACACCATCATGCGCCAAGAGTGCTTTTTCTTGTAATCCAGCTAAGGTTTCCATATCCTCTAGTTGCGCATATAAACTTTTTAATGCAGATTGGCTATCTGCTAGTGTCTTAATCGCTTGCAGATAGTTTTGCTTAATAAGAGAAAGCTGTTTAGTATTCAAGAGTTCGGGGGGATTTTCAACAAGCACGAGTAATGCAGATTGCACTTGCTCACGACGATTTTCAAGCTGAGTGCGCCAATTTTTTCGTTGTTGATCTAATTTATCACGCTCTGCTTGCCAATGCGGTATAAAATTACGCAATCCAGCATCCCAGTCAAATTGCTTATCACTACGCAACTGTATATAAGACAATAGGCGTTCGTCCCATTGATTTTTAGCTTGCGCTAAGGCTTGATCAATCGCAGCTTGCAAGGTAATAATCTGCTGTAGTTCACTTTTAGCACGACTTGCTTCGTCATCACCCCAAACCAATACCGCATCTGCTTGCGCACGACGTAGTGTATCTGTACTTTTTTCTTGCCACAGTCGATCATGTTCGCGTTGTGCTTGTAATGATTTAGTATCTTTATCTGATAAAGTAAGACGCTCCGTTGCCAAGTGCCAATAGGTGTCTGCTTGACTTAATTGTACTTGTGCTCCCTCTGCATTGGCATGCTGCAATCGCAATGACTCATTGGCAACAAACCATGCCAAGCGTCGCTCAATCATATTAAGCACAGCAACCGTCTTTACCTCATTACTAGCAACAAGATAAGCAGCTGCAGAATTATCCGCTTCTTTAGCAATCGCACCAAGTTGATCACTAATCTGACTGGCACGTTCGTTCAGACTGCTGACAGCGAGATTTGCCTTGCGCAAATCTCTCATCGCATCTAACCAAACCAAAAGTGAATAACTCTCTTCTACAGCAACAGACTTGACACTACTCTGAGTCGTTTTACTGGCTAAATCAAGATACGCCTTAGCACTTGTAACAATCGAGTCAGTTATATTAGCCGTATCTGATTGTTGTTCGCTCGTTAAATTAGCGCGAACAGCAAGAATTTTATTTTGCAGCTGATCTAAATTTGTTTTTAACTGCGTTGCATCTTTAATTTGTAATGCACGCCACCAATCTGCGGGTAAAGCCTGCATATCCCATTGTTCAATCGTCAAAGAAGTTGCAGCGATCTTATCTTCGGCAGATACAGAAAGCGATGCACACCATACAAGAACAACACTCAACAACATCCACTTAATTGTACGCATCACATAGCCTCAAAGATCTAATTGACTAGACTAGCTGTCACATCTGTTTACGTCAAGTTAATTAAGAACGCATTGCAGAGAAACGACGATAAACGACGCGTAGCCGTCTTAATTTCCAAATTAATTGATATTGCCCACCAATCCATAGCAAAGGAAGCATAAGTAAAAAAGGAAATACCCACTTAATGACATAACTAATCTTCTCTATTAGCCAAATTGTAGGCATATAGGTTTGTGCACCGCCTTCATAAAGAATATTATCTCGGGTTGAAAACCATTCCTCTACTTTATCCACATCATAATCACTAAATCCCGCTTCGCCATAGTGCTGTGCAACCTCACTTGCATGCTCTTCAGCTGCATCTAAAGACATGGGAATCACTAAACCATAATCAGGGTCTAACACCCACCACTGCCCTTCATCAACCTGTGCTGTCAATATGACATGCCCTTGCAGTTCAATCAAACGTACTGGAATACCTTTTTCTTGCAAAATACCTGATTCAATAATGGCATGCTGCGAACACAAACCGATACCTCGTGCTAACGCACGATGATAGTCCTGAAATTCGTACATAGCAAAAAACTTAGGGTTGATGTATGACAAGGTACGCAATACATAGTTTTCCGTCCAAGGTAAGCGAATATTGTAGTTATCCATGCCTGCTGGCTGCCAGTAATGCAATACTCCTTGGCTTACTAATTTAGTAAGTGCCATAAAATAAGTACGACGATCGCTCGCATCTAATACAGCAAGTTGCGCGTAAAATTCATCTTCGCTTAAGCTTAGGTCATCAACAAAATAGGTTGCAGTTTCATTAGCAAGCGTATTGCTACGAATCCCTGTCGTTAAACCAATCGCATTGATAAGTAATAATACACAGCCAACAAAAAAAGCGATGAATCGCAACACAATAAAAATCCTTACAATCAAAAGACATGAAAAAATGAATGATTAGATTAAAGAATTTAATTGATTACGTCAAGTAGCTAACACTGTTTATAAGGTTCGGTATTATCTGCCTGCTTTCGCCAGCGTTTATAATTCCAAATATACTGTGCTGGTGCGACACTAACACAGGATTCAAGACTATGATTCATTGCCGTTGTCGAGATAATTTGGTCTTTATTGTGTACCGCATCATCACAAGGAAGTAAATGCATTCGATAGCCTTTCCCCCAAGGTAAACGCTCACAAATAGTGAATAAAACGCTGGCATCACTTTTACTTGCTAACCTACCTGCTAATACCATGGTGTGTGCTGGCTTAGAAAAAAAAGGAGCAAACACGCCTCCATTTTCTCCCGGATCTTGATCGGGCAGAATACCCGCCAATTGATTTTTCTTTAACGCACTCAGTAATGCACGCACCCCACTAATATCAGTCGGCACGAGTGTTGCCCCCATACGCTCACGTGCTTGTTGTACAAAAGGCGCTAATTCAGCTTGCTCAGGAGGCTGATACAAGATTGTCATCGGCATTTGATACGACCAATAAGGTCCAATAACTTCCCATG
>CAMCGI010000003.1 GCA_945874205.1 Francisella tularensis subsp. holarctica | reverse complement strand
AATAACACTCAAAAAATTAATATTATTTTCATAGGAAGCATCTAGTGCAGTTATTGATTTTTTATTAAGCAATATAATGCTTTTAATATCATTTTTTAATAGAATTAATTCTAATCTGCTTTTATTTAAGAAGAATTCTATCAACAGAGAGTAATTGTTTTCAATAAAAATAGATAAAGATTCAATATTTTTAATTTCTTTTTTTAATGAGTTAAGCATGATATAATCCTTACTGGTTTTGCAGAATTTTTTGTCTTAGTTCTGTTTCAGATAATTTTGATGATATTTTTTTCAACCCAAGAACGGTTTTAGCAATTTTTTTCAGATCATCTATATCTCTATCTTCTAACTCTTCGCTAGTATATTTAACTTTAAAAAGAACATGTTGTGACTCTGTTTTACTTAAATAATTTTCTTGTTCAGGAATAGGATTAGATTGCTCTAATAAGGCATCTTCTTTCTCTTTTGTCAGCATTGCTCTTTCTGATTCAAGGGTAAGTGTTGCTTGTCGTTTACTTGCCTCTAGCTCATTATTGAATTGCTGCGCTTGTTGTGCTAAAGCATCCTCTTTTGCTTTTAATTTTGCTTCTTTTTTTTTCAAATTTTCAATAAAAATTTCTTGAAAAAGTTTAATATTATTAACTATTTTTTCAATAATGCTTGGAATAGTTAGCATATCTTTTATTGATATTGTTTGATTAGAAATAATGTCTGATACTTTCGTTAAATCTGATAAATTCAACTCATAACCAATTTTGTTATTAACTATTTTTTCATTTAATTGATCGGGTTTAAAAATAAAGTCAAAAAGATAGCTAAAAACATCATTATCCTTAGGTAGTGATAACTTTATATTAATATCATCATATCTGGCTTTAACCGCTGAATAGCCTTGATAAAAACCATAACTGACAACGATATTAGTTAGTGCGTTTATGTCAAATTTTTCTTTTTTAAGATCATCAAGAAAGGTATCTATATTTCTCTTATTTAGATAGTTAAACAAAATCATAAAAACATAAGATATAGAATTTTTATTTGTATGATCAAAATTATAAAGAGCATTTTTAAATAGTAAGCTTATATTTTCTTTCTGGGCAATTGCTTCAACATCTTTTTGTTCTATAAATTTATTTTTACCATCTAACATTATTTTATCTAATAGGATGATGTTGTTTTTTACTAGACCATCAAATACTGGCAGAAAACTATTTATTGATGGGTTATTTATAAAAAAACATGAACGATAAAACGCATAACTACCAGATATTGCATTATAATGTTTAATTTTTTAAAAAACGTATTCGTCATATTGATAATCATGCTTTACATTTGGATCTATTTCTTTTTGATTTGATCTGCTATCTTCAAATAGGGTTTCTTCTACGAACCCAACATTTCCAATTGCTATGGTAGAAATCAAGTCTTTAATGTTTCTTTTTGTTATTATTTTAGTTATAGAAGATAGGCAAATTGGATGATTGTAAAGAAAAAAAGTATCTGATATATTTGAAAGTTTTGTTTCATCAATATTTTTTACTGCTATCATCATATCTGAATCATTTAAGTATATTTCTATAGAAGAAAGTAACAGACTATCAGAAACAGATGATTGAATATCAATAGGTCTATTATCATAAAGACGAGCAGAAAAAATAATACCACTATTTATATAATGGGCAAGATTAACGCTATTTATATTTAGGTAATAAGTGTTATCGCTCACGATTAAAACTCCTCTATATCGCATACATTATTGTTTAAATTAAAATCTATAGTACTTATAATGAACAAATTATTTTTAGCCCTTGTAAAAGCAACATAGTAATCATTTTCCTTTACAAAAGTCTTTTCTGATATTTCAATATTTCTATAAAAGTCTTCAAAATTTGGTATTATTACAGTATCAAACTCTAAACCTTTAGATGATTTAAAAGTGGTGATATGTATATTGCTTATAGTAAAATCTACTTCCTGTAGTTTATTGTGATAATATGAACATTCTACTTTGTCTTTTAGTTGATCATAATAATAATCAACATCCCTCACAAACGGAACAAGAATTGCTATATTTTCTTTCGAGGAGCGAAAAACTCTATAAGCTCTAAAATCTTTTCAACAGAGCCACTACCAACAAAGAAGACAGGTTTATTTCCAGATTTTTCAACATTTGAACTTATTTTAAGATTTGGCGTAAGTGCTTTTGTAAAATTTAGCACCTCCCTTGTATTCCTAAAATTTTGCTCTAAATGATAGGATTCGTTATTCGGAAACAACTCATCCATTTTTTGTTTAGTTATTTTTTGTTCGTATAGTTGTTGGTTAAAATCAGCTCCATAAGATATATGTTTAGCAAAATATTTTATCGTTTCAATCTGTTCATAAGATAAGTCTTGAGCTTCATCAATAATAATTTCATAAACATTACTACAAGAGTTCTTATTCTTTGAGATTAAACAACCATTAGCACTATGAACTCGTTTCGATGCTTCTGGATTAAGTTGTTTTACAGACTGGAATAAATATTTTTGCAATGTTTTTGTATAGGTTATTAGTATGCTGGAATTTCCATTTTCATAATTTTTTAAATGTCTAAAGATAGAAACAACACTTTTACCTGTGCCAGCACCACCTGATAAGGCAATCGGTGCATATTCATTTAATACCGTTTGTTGTTCGATGGTTAATTCTATTAATTTGGGTAACGAGAAAAAATACTCAATCATCTTGTAATTCTTTTGCAATAAAAAATCTATCTCCTCGAAAAAATAGCTAAGATCAACTTAATTGCTCTTAATACCAAAATTAATAAGCTAACTTTTTTAATTGCACTATCTTTTTGATTATACATATATTTTACCTAAAATGGTTAAATTTACCTGTTAATAAAATCATCACCTTCTAACTCTTTCAGTGACTTCCCACTATCAGAACCACGATAAACACCACCCGAGCTTGCAGAACTATTACCGCTACCGCCCAACATCTGCATCATACCAGAAGATGACTCTACCACAATTTCTGTACTATAACGATCTTGCCCAGAAGATTGATCTTTCCATTTGCGTGTCTGAAGTTTTCCTTCCAAATACATCTGACGACCTTTCGCCAAATACTGACCCGCAATCTCCGCCAACTTCCCAAAAACGACCACACGATGCCATTCCGTTTTTTCCTGCTTCTGCACAGACTACTTATCCGTCCACTGCTCACTGGTCGCTCATGAACTAACCTATAGTTACTACCAGAATTGCAACATTATCGATATGGCGTGAATTCGCGCAGAAATAAATCAGCGCAATACCAAAAAACCAAGAAAATCTTTCTAAATCATTGGAATATTATTTATCCAACAGTCTGGCAGTATTCTTTGTATCGTATCAATATGCCCGAGCAGCAAAATCACTATACTTTCTTCTTATCAAAAATCTCTTGTGAAAACCCTAAGGCTTCACAATCATCACTTGGTAGCCAACCAAGACAACTGCGCACTTTCATTGATTGATAATTGCGCCATATAGGCATAATTGTTAACACACCCCATGCACGTTGTGCACAATTCCAACCAATCGGTGAAGGATGACTCGACCACCACTGATTATTTACACCAAAATGTTTAGTCTTACAAATTAAATGAATCGCTAATTTCCAATATTGACGCATAAATAAAATACGTGTTTTTAAGTATTGCGACATCATTACCTTGCCTCTAATTCAAATAATTTTTGATTTTCATGGAAAACAGTATCACCATTTTGCACCCATAATTTAGTAAGTTTGGCATTGTAAGGCGCTTTAATTAAATGGTAGTCCAATTTAGACAGTGCCTCTACTAACTCAGCACGCAATATGTCAACTTGGGTAGCTGCACGCTCATTGACCAACACAGCAGCATCATAGCGTCGCTTAGCGGTGACTGTTTGGTCAAATAAAGCCTTTTCAGCTTCAAAGTCTAATTTCGCATCTTTTAATGCTAACTCTGCCATTTTAAGACGCGCTTTAATCTGACTAATCCGTGCTTGCTGCGCCCTAGCATCTACCTCAAGTAAAAGCTGCCCCTTAGAAACACTATCACCTTCTTTGGCTGTCAATCCACTCACCTGACCATCAACTAAAGCCCCAACGATTGCGGCATTCGAAACATGAGTAACACTCATTAAAGCCGTTAACGATGCAATGAATACTATTGTTTTCATCGTGCTTCTCCCACTAAATTTTGTAGATTTTCCCATAAGACTGCTCTATCGCGCTCCAATTTCATTAGCTCTAATTCAACGCGCGTCGCACGTACCATAGAATCACCTAAATCTGCTTTACGCTCAAACTGATATTCAGTACGGTTTTTATCCAAAATCATTTCTGCATAATCACCGCTAACCTTGATTTGCCCAGCACGTGATTTTAGTGTTGCTAGCTGCAAGGCAGTTTCTAATACAGCTTGACGAACCTGACGCTCTAATGCTAATTTTTGCGCACGAACACGCATTAGCTCTGCCTTAGCCTTATCGACCTCTGATGCCTTTAAGCCGCCATCCATAATCGGCACAGTCAATGTCAAATCATAACGCCAACGCCCCTCATACAAGGTATCCACATGACTATGCCAACCTGTACGTCCGATAGCATCAATACGTGGCATACTCATTTGTTCTGCTGATTGCAATTTTAGTTCGTAAGAGGTTAATAGTTGAGCTGCGGCCTGAAGTTCAAAATTACGTTCCAATGCTTGCTTTTGCAACACATTAATATCCAACAATGCACGTTTTTTAAGTGTACTATTATCAGGAATATCTAGTTCTTCTGGTAACGCGTTAGGATAACCTAACAACTCAGCCAATGCTGCTCGTGTGGAACGCTGTGCATTTTCTGCTAATGCGCGACGAATAATGGTGCGCTGATAAGGCTCTTCTAACGCTAACAATTCTAAAGCAGAAAACTTACCTAACTTCGCCTCATCTTTTGCATTATCCAAAGAAACATACTCAATCGCTAATTGCTCATTCTCGACACGATAGGTTAAATCTGCCAATAACACCGCATAATAAGCATCGATAACAGCTTGACGATACTGATTTTGTGCTAAAGAGGCTAATGCATTCTGAGCAGCAAACTGCGCTTCTGTTGCTGCAATTGTTAAATTGGTACGATTAAAATCATACAGTTGTTTTTGCAATACCAAATAAGCGGTGTTGTTTTCTTCCTCATGACCATTAAATTCACGTCGACCTAAGCTGCTATCCAAACGTAACTGAAAATTATTACTAACCTGTGCAGCATTTCTCTGTGCTTGTGCCTGCTGCTCACGCGCTTGAGCCAACATAATCTCTGGATTTTGTTCATTCGCAATAGCAAGGGCTGCAGACAAAGATAAAGGATCTGGCAATCGCTTATTGTCTGATGCTGCAAAAGAGTGCGTTGTTATTAGACAAGCTAACAACAGGTTACCCGCTAATATGCGCATCATTATTCTTTTACCTGACGTTTATATTGTTCAAACGTCATTTTTTCATAGACTTTATCGACTACAAACTGACCTAACAACATAAACTCTGCTTTATCACGTGTTGCCCCCGTATAACGTGCAACTGGCTTACCTGTTAAATCAAAAAAAATCATCACAGGGGTTGCACGCACACGAAAATCTTTTTCTGCAATCTCTTTTTGCTTCTTGATCTTGCCAGTGAAGTCAGTAACTTCAACATCACCTTCGATATCAAAAATAAAATTAGCAAAGTGCTGCTTAAAATAAGCTTGTACGTCGGGCTGAGTAAGAATACTCTTTTCTACCTTATCGCAGAAAGGACAGTCATCCATCATAAAAAATATAAAAACACCAGACTTGCCATCTTGTTTTGCTGTTGCTAATTCTTCTTGATAATTACCAAAACTTTCTTGAAAAAATCCTTTGCTCTTATCAGCCCACGCTGTTGAAATAGATAAGCTTAAAACAAATATAGCTAAAAACAATCGTTTCATGATAATACACGCCTATTTACTATTATCTTTAATAAATTTTTCTAAGCTTTTTTGATCCACGATACCTGTTCTTGCTGCTACCAACTCACCTTCAGGTGTTATCATGAATGTCGTTGGTAACCCCTTGAGTGAACCAAAAGGCGTTCTATTGCTTAATTGTTCATTAGAGCGCAACACGGGATAACCTACCAAATAACCATCAACAAACTTCTTAATACTTGCAGAATCACCGTCTTCATGATTAACACCTAAAACAACCGCATCTTTACTGGCATGTGCTTCATGAAATGCAGCCAATTCAGGAATTTCGTGTACACAGGGAGGACACCAAGTTGCCCAATAATTAACAATAACCCATTTGCCACGATAGTCCGACAACTGAACCTTTTTACCCGACAAGTCAACAAACTCAGCATCTGTGACAGCCAACGCTGGCATCATAACAAAGGCTAATAACATAACATATAGTTGACGTAACATTACTTTTTTCTCCACTTTTTTAATTTGTCATTTTATCAGTAAATCTTGCTGCACAATAGCAACAGTTTTTATTGCAATCGATCACTGCAATAATACTTTCTTAGCAAATGGTACCGTAATTTGGCGCTTAAGCGTCATTGAAGCATGATTTAAATAGGTTAAAACATGCATCAACTGTCCTAAATCATCACCAAATTGTTTTAATAACCATACAATAACGACATCAGATAGAACAATATCACTTTGTTTTGCTCTATTAATTAAAGCTTCTCGCTTAAGAGACGCATCAGTTAATGGCTGTAAATTAAGCACAAGCCCTTGTAAACTAATAGGAATAACTGATGATTTTTGTATCAATAATAAGCAACCACCCCGATCACGCATCAATATCGATAAATGTTCAATAGCCAATAACCATGCAGTATCACTCAATAACATATCAACATTATCAATACACAAAAAAGGTAACAACTCTAATCCTTGAAGCATATCAGGAGATAATTTTTTTGCTTCTTTAGCAGATACAAATGCACCCTGCTCGCCCAAAGCTGTTTTTTCAGATAATAAAGCCTGAGCTAAATGTGTTTTACCAGACGACCTAACCCCTTGTAGCCAACAAATTGTCGGGCTTTTAGTCAATAACCATATTTTTATTTCTGCCAATAAACCAACATTATTATCGAGTACAAACTCTTCTAATCTCGGCCAAATAGGTGCAGACAAGGTCAACACACCTTGCGCCAATTGAACACCCATAACCTGTTTATTTACCATGTTTACACCGAATCACTGTAACCCAAAATAGTATGATAATAGTCGATTTACTTAGACAATAGCGAAAAATTAAATCGATTTTTACTGTATCAGTTTAAAAGGGGCGGTAAAGGCGTATCCACTGCCTTCATCGCATCTAACTGCAAATCAAACCAACTGACACCCCAATGTAAATGTGAGCCTGTTGCACGACCTGTTTTACCAACACGCCCGATGAGCTGACCGCGTTTAACGGTATCACCAACATGAACAGCTATTTCTGACAGATGCACATAAACCGACTTAACCCCTAAGCCGTGATCTAACAATAACGTCTTACCTGTTAATACCATAGCAGGATGAGCTAATAGCACTTTAGCGTTATCGGGTGCATACACAGGCGTGCCCTCTGGCGCAGCAATGTCCACCCCAAAATGAGGACGACGTGGCTGACCATTCAATACACGCTGCGAACCATAAACACCGCTAATGCGTCCTGATACAGGCCATAAAAAAGGAAATTGTGGCTCAATAAAACGCTCACGTTTACTACGTTGCAATGCAATATCTGCGTTATTTTGTTTAATTTCTGCTACTTCTTGAGGATTAGGATTCACTTTATTGTTGGACAAGCCATTAATCTGTTGAATGTTATAACTACGCGTTACAACTGCTTGCTTATGATGGTGCATCACCCCCTTGGTATCTTGCCAACGGATCATTACCTCCGTTGCATCACGCCCAACACCAAAAACAGAATGCCCTTTTGCGCTTACCATCAAAGCACGATCATCTGCCCACACCTGAATCGGGGTATTCAATTCAATCGTTAATAATGAGCCCTGAACCCAGTCACCAAAAACAACTTTGAATGGCAAATCTTCCGCCATTAAAAATGATGACCAAACAAACAAAAAGAAAGATAAAAAAAACTTCATTACTAAACTCCAGAAAGCAAAAAAGGCAACACTTTCGTGTTGCCTTTTAATTTGGCGCAGCGGACGGGACTTGAACCCGCGACCCTCGGCGTGACAGGCCGATATTCTAACCAACTGAACTACCGCTGCATTTTGGTGGGTGCAGAGAGATTCGAACTCCCGACCGCCTCCGTGTAAAGGAGATGCTCTACCAGCTGAGCTATGCACCCGAACGCTTTACAAACCAGCCCTGTCAAGCTGTTTTTTATGTTTGTGTTGTTTCGATAAGGTGAATATTACAGGACTTGATGTTCAGTGTCAACATTTTTTTATGTAATTTTACATAAATTATGCGACAATAATTATAACTAATTGTTTTTTATTAATTATTAACTGCGTCTTTTAATGACTTCCCAGCAACAAAACGTGGCAATTTAGAAGCTGCAATTGTCATCTCTTTGCCTGTTTGTGGGTTGCGTCCCGCACGCGCTGCACGCTCACTAACTTTAAATGAACCAAAACCAATCAAAGTGACGCTATCACCTTTAGTCATTGCATCCGTAATAACATTAACAGCAGCATCAATTGCACTATGTGCTTGTGCTTTTGTTAATCCTGATGCCGCAGCAACAGCTGCAACGAGTTCTGTTTTATTCATGAAACATTCTCCTAGTAAGGAATATAATAAAGTATCTCTTGCTTTATAACCGCCATCCTTATTGTCTGTCAAGACAAAACAAGACTAGCAATTACTCAATCTAACTCGGCTTTGACCTGTTGTATTGCCGTTGGCATATATTCTAGTGCTAAACTTAGCACCTCATCAATCCATCGAACAGGACGAATATTCAGTACGTTTTTAACTTCATCTGGAATATCTTTTAAGTCCCGTACATTGTCATGTGGAATTAATACTGTTGTTATACCACCACGCAATGCTGCTAACAGTTTTTCTTTTAGACCGCCGATAGGTAACACCTCACCACGCAACGTAATTTCACCTGTCATAGCAAGCGTACAACGCACAGGAATACCCGTTGCCGCTGATACTAATGCGGTACAAATACCAATACCTGCCGAAGGACCATCTTTTGGTGTTGCGCCCTCTGGTACGTGCAAATGAAAATCTTGATTTTCAAAATAATCACGAGCAATACCAAACTGATCACTACGCGCACGCAATACACTCATTGCTGCTTCGATAGATTCTTTCATCACATCACCTAGCTTACCAGTACGCACCAAACGTCCCTTGCCAGCCATAACAGTTGCTTCTAACGTTAACAACTCCCCACCAACAGATGTCCAAGCCAACCCCGTCACTTGCCCAACGCGATTTTGCGTATCTGCCAAACCAAAACGATAACGCGCAACGCCTAAATAGTCTTCAATATCGTCTACATCAATCGTAATAGGGGCGCTTTTTTCAGTCAGCATAATATGTTTGACTGCTTTACGTGCTAATTTAGCTAGCTCACGATCAAGACTACGAACACCCGCTTCTCGCGTATAGGTTTGAATAATTGCTGTCAACGCCGCTGGGGTTAATATCAATTCACTTTCTTTTAGACCATGATCTTCAAGCTGCTTTGCCCACAGATGATCTTGCGCAATATGGTGCTTTTCTTGCTCTGTATAACCAGACAAGCGAATCACTTCCATACGATCTAACAAAGCCTCTGGAATATCCATTGAGTTTGAGGTTGCAACAAACATCACTTCAGATAAATCATAGTCCACATCAAGATAATGGTCACTAAAATGTTTGTGTTGCTCAGGATCTAAAACTTCTAACAAAGCAG
Organism: Francisella tularensis subsp. holarctica; assembly: GCA_945874205.1. Lineage (GTDB taxonomy): Bacteria > Pseudomonadota > Gammaproteobacteria > Thiomicrospirales > Thiomicrospiraceae. The sequence goes on along the minus strand of CAMCGI010000003.1, from coordinate 22,314 downwards.
AGGCTGGATCACCTCTAAAATCACGCGCCATTTTGTCAATTTCATCTAATAAAAATAAAGGGTTTTTAACCTTAACTTTACTCATTTTCTGAATAATCTTTCCAGGCATAGCACCTAAATAAGTACGACGATGACCACGTATTTCTGCTTCATCACGAACACCACCCAACGAAAAACGCACATATTCACGATGTGTCGCCTCTGCAATCGAGCGAGCCAATGAAGTTTTTCCTACACCTGGTGGCCCTACAAGACATAAAATAGGTCCACGCAAATGTTTCACGCGCGCCTGCACCGCAAGATACTCTAAAATACGGTCTTTAACTTTATCTAACCCATAATGACGTGCATTAAGCAATGCTTGTGCTTTAACTAAATCATTATGAACACGAGTACGCTTCTTCCATGGAATATCAAGCAACCACTCTAAATAATTACGAACAACACTGGCTTCAGCTGACATAGGTGGCATTGATTTAAGCTTTTTTAACTCTGCTGTTGCTTGTTTTGTTGCCTCCTCAGGCATACCCGACTCAACAATGCGCTCAGCAAAACGTTCAAACTCATCCTTACCAGAATCATCTAAATTGCCTAATTCTTTTTGAATTGCTTTAATTTGTTCATTTAAGTAGTACTCACGCTGGTTGCGTTCCATTTGTGTTTTGACGCGCTTGCGAATACGACCATCTACTTCATTTAAATCAATTTCACCTTCGATAATATTAAGAAGATGTTCTAATCTCTTTTGTACACCAGAAAGCGCAAGAATTTCTTGCTTTTGTGCTAATTTAAGATTGAGATGCGCCGCAACAATATCAACTAACTGATTTGGATCTTTAATATCTTTAACTGAAAGCACTACTTCATTTGGAATTTTCCGATTAATTTTTCCAAAAGACTCAAACTGTTCTTGAACTTGATTAAATAAAGCAGCAACCTCTTTAGTATCACCAGACTCCTCATCAATGCGCTCAATATCGGCAACAAAGTGATCACCATTATCTAACACTTGCTTAATGCGACAGCGAACTTGTCCCTCAACTAAAACTTTAATCGTATCATCTGGTAAGCGCAACATCTGCAAAATAGCAGCCAACGTACCCACATCATATAAGTCTTCAGCAGTTGGTTCTTGATTTTCAATTGCCGTTTTCTGTGTTAACAATAGGATTTTTTTACCTTGCTTCATAGCAGCATCTAAAGCTGCCACACTGCGTGAGCGTCCCACAAACAACGGCATCACCGTTCCTGGAAATACCACAACATCACGCAATGGCAATAAAGGAAGATCAAATTTTTTCTGTTCGTCTTGTAAAAAGCCCATGTCTTTCTCCTGAAAAAAAAGCGGCTGTTAAGCCGTCTTCATATTCGTATTAGCAAAAGATAATACAGGCGATTTAACACCCGAAACAACCGCTTCGTCAATCGTAACCGAAACAACATTTTTTTGTCCTGGCAACTCGAACATGGTTTCCATCAAGATGCTTTCAACAATTGAACGTAATCCACGCGCACCTGTTTTGCGTTTTAATGCTTCAGCTGCTATCGCAGCCAATGCTTTATCATCAAATATCAGTGCAGCACCTTCCATATCAAACAATTTTGCAAACTGTTTGGTAATCGCATTTTTAGGTTCCGTTAAAATACGAACCAAGGCATTCACATCAAGCTCATCCAAAGAGGCAACAACAGGTAAACGACCAATAAACTCAGGAATTAAACCAAAACGCATTAAATCATCTGGCTCAACTTGACGTAAAATGTCACCTGCAATTTTATCTGTTTTATCTTTTACCAAAGCTGAAAAACCAATACCGCCATTTTTTTCGACACGGTTAGCAACAACTTTATCTAATCCTTCAAAAGCACCGCCACAAATGAACAAAATACGAGAAGTATCTAACTGAACCATTTCATTCGATGGATTCTTACGTCCACCTTGTGCTGGAATCATTGACACATAACCTTCAATCAATTTAAGAAGTGCTTGTTGCACGCCCTCACCAGAGACATCTCGAGTGGTTGAGCGGCTTTCGGATTTACGTGCAATTTTATCAATTTCATCAAGGTAAATAATGCCACGCTGTGCTTTTTCAACATCACCACCCGCATTTTGCAATAAGCGATGTAAAATACTTTCAACGTCATCACCAACATACCCTGCTTCTGTTAATGTCGTTGCATCGGCAATAGCAAAGGGAACAGACAAAACACGTGCTAAAGTTTGCGCTAATAACGTTTTACCCGATCCTGTTGGTCCAATTAACAAAATATTACTTTTGTTCAACTCAACACTATTATCCTCAGATTCACTTAAACGCAACCGTTTGTAATGATTATAGACAGCCACCGCTAAAGTTTTTTTAGCCACATCCTGACCAATAATATAATCATCTAAAATTGCTTTAATTTCTGATGGTGTAGGCAACATATCTAGTTTGAATAGATTAGAGCCACCCCCCTCTTCAGCAGTAAATGCTGCTTCTCCAAACTCTTCTAAAATAATTTCATGACATAAATCGACGCACTCATTACAAATAAATGCCTCGGCATGACCTGCAATCAGCTTTTTAACTTCGTGCTGACTTTTACCACAAAAAGAACAGTGAAAGTCTCCCTTATCAACGCTATGTGACATTGTTTTTCCTATTCAGGACGTTGTGTTAACACACCGTCGATTAAACCATAATTTTTTGCTTCGATGCTACTCATAAAGTTATCGCGATCCGTATCATTAGCAATACGCTCGATGGTTTGTCCCGTGAAATTTGCCATATGTTGGTTCAAATCATCTTTTAAGCGTAAAATTTCACGTGCATGAATTTCAATATCACTTGCTTGACCACGAAAACCGCCCAAAGGCTGATGAATCATAATACGCGCATTCGGTAATGCAAATCGTTTACCCTTAGCACCAGCACCTAATAAAAAAGCACCCATGCTCGCTGCCTGCCCCATACAAATAGTACTGACATCTGGCTTAATGAAATTCATCGTATCAAAAATAGACATTCCCGCTGTCACTACACCACCTGGTGAATTGATATACAAGTAAATATCTTGTTTTGGGTTTTCCGCTTCCAAAAACAACATTTGCGCAACAATTAAGCTCGCCATGTTTTCTTCAACTTGACCCGTCAAAAAAATAACACGCTCTTTTAATAAACGTGAATAAATATCATACGAACGCTCACCACGACCTGATTGCTCAACAACCATCGGTATAAGCATATCCGTTGGGGGCACTGCGCCCCCAAATTGGTTATACATGGATTAACCTGCTAATTCTTCTAATGCTTTAGTGACTTCTGTCACCTGTGCTTTTGACATAACCAATTCAACAACTGCATTTTCAATCGCAATTGCTTCAACTTCAGTACGACGTTGCTTATCACTTAAATACCAATCAACAAACTGCTGAGGATTATCGTAGCTATCTGCTTCTAATGCCAAAATATCACGCACAATTGCTTCTTCTGCTTTTAGAGCGTTAACTTTAACAATTTCACCCAATAACAAACCTAAAGAGACACGCTTCGTTGCTTCCTCACGGAAATTTTCTGGCTGCATTAAGTTAGGATCAATTTTAGCACCTTGCTCTTGCATACGCTTTGCCATTGACTCCATCATGCCACGCAACTCACGCTCAACCAAAGACTTAGGCACTTCAAATTCTGCTGCAGCTAACAAGGCTGTCATTGCGTTTTCTTTGTTTTGCTTCATTACAGACAAAGCAACTTGACGCACCAAATTCTTTTTCACGTCTTCACGAAAATCAGCAACCGAACCAGACTCAACACCGAAAGCTTTCATAAACTCAGCGTCTACTTCTGGTAATACTGATTTTTGTACACTATTAACCGTAATCGCAAACTGAGCCGTTTTACCTGCTAAATGTACAGCTTGATAAGCTTCTGGGAAAGTCACATCAATCACTTTCTTTTCACCCGCTTTCATACCAGTGATGCCATCTTCAAAACCGGGAATCATACGACCAGAACCTAAGACTAAAGGTACGTTTTCAGCACTACCACCGTCAAAGTTTGCGCCATCAATACTACCGACAAAATCGATATTAGTCATATCACCAGATGCTGCGGCATCATCACTCGCAACAAAAGTTTTACGCATTTCACGCAAACGCTCGATCATTGCATCAACTTCAGCGTCAGAGACATTAGCAACGACTTTTTCCATGCTAATGCCCGCAAAATCAGGCAAAGCAATCGTTGGATAGGTTTCAAAACGAGCTACAAAACGAATATCTTCACCATCGTTAGCAGAAATTTCTTCAAACCCTAAAATACCTGCAACGCGTACTTTTTCTTGTTCTGAAGCCTTAAAAAAGCTGTCATACAAAACTTCCTCTAATAATTCAGCACGTACTTGCTGAGCATGACGCACCTGTATCATGTTCATCGGTACTTTGCCAGGGCGAAAACCATCAATACGGGCTGTTTTCTGAATACTTTTTAGGCGTGCATCAACCGCATTTTTAAGACCTTCGCCTGCGAGAGAAACGGTGATTACGTGTTCTAAACCTTCGGTTGGGCGCTGAATGGAAACTTGCATGGAGTCCTCGATGAGTAATTAACTTAAAATAATGCAGTGACTAACGCACAATAAAAGACTAGCTGTTATCGTATTATGCGTCATCAAAAAACAGGTTAAGAGGCAAAAAAGCCAATATTAAGTGATTAATTTTGACTGATATAACGCTTAATGTCAAGAATCCAACCTAGTTTTACAATCCATAGACTCGCTTTAGTAACAAGCAAAGACAGAAGTACTAAAAACCTGTAAAATCTTGTCTTCACTAAAAAATCACTCGCACTATTTTTTACCACCATTAATTAATCATCTTAAGGATAGAATATGCCACTACTCGATAGTTTTAAAGTTGACCATACCATAATGAATGCGCCTGCTGTGCGTCTTGCTAAAAAAATGACAACAGCACATGGTGACTTAATTACAGTCTATGATTTACGCTTTTGCAAGCCTAATGAAGAAATACTTAGCGAAAAGGGAATTCATACCCTAGAACACCTCTTTGCTGGCTTTATGCGCGAGCATTTAAATAGCGATGATGTCGAAATTATTGATATTTCGCCTATGGGATGTCGCACAGGGTTTTATATGAGCTTAATGGGTCGTCCAGATGAAGTGCGCGTGGGAGCTGCTTGGTCTGCTGCAATGAGCGATGTACTAGCTGTAAAAAACATGAAAGACATTCCTGAATTAAACGAATATCAGTGTGGAACATACATAATGCATTCACTAGAAGAGGCACAAGAGATTGCACGCACTATTATTACACGTGGTATTGGTGTTAATGATAACCAAGCACTAGCATTGTCTGATGAAACCTTAGCCACTTTAGGAAATTAACATGATTGCTGTTATTGGTGCTATGGCGGAAGAAGTTGCCGCCTTTAAAAATGAACTCACTGATAGTCAAACAACCATAATTGCTGGCATTGAGTTTCATATCGGAAAAATAAAAGGAATCGATGTGGTATTGGCTCGCTCTGGTATTGGAAAAGTTAATGCTGCAATGACTACTACTTTGATTTGCCAAATATTTAATCCTAAGTCAATCATTAATACTGGCTCTGCTGGTGGCTTTAATGATAAACAGTCAGTCGGTGATATTATCGTATCCATCGACGTATTACATCACGATGTTGATGTTACAGTCTTTGGTTACACCGCTGGACAACTGCCGGGTATGCCAGCAACCTTTGCCGCTGAACAAACACTTATTGATATTGCACACGATACACTACTTACGCTGTCATTAACGGCACATCGTGGACAAATTGGTTCTGGCGATAAGTTTATGACTAAGCAAACACACATCGAAGAAACACGCAATGCCTTTCCTCTTTGCGATGCAGTAGAAATGGAAGCTGCTGCAATTGCACAGGTATCTCATTGTTTTGGTGTACCTTTTGTGATCGTTCGCGCTTTATCAGATATTGCAGGACAAGAGTCTCCTATAAGTTTTGAGCAGTTTTTACCCCTTGCAGCTGCCAACGCGGCAAAACTAATCATTGCTATGTTGCCACAAGTTGTTGCTAAGGGATTAGGTTAAATTTTTTATTATAAAAAATAAATACACAAAACTTGGCATGCTCCATGCTTATATCTTGGCAAGATAAACGCACGGAGCGAAAACCATGGAAACCATTAAAAACCAGTCTAACGACAACTTGATCCAAAACCAACCTCTAGACAACAGCTTACTTAATCCTTACGTTTACGATCGTGAGCTTGAGACGAGTCTTAGTGAAAAAACACATCTTTATATTTTGTTACTGCTTCAACGTAGTGTTGAAAAAGGTGAACAAGCTAAAGTATGTCACGAAAAAGGCGAACTTGTTTCAAAAGGCTTTCACCTTGGTCGTATGACTACACTAGTTGATGCTTTGCGTGATCGTTTAGTATTCAAAGATCAAAACATCATTGCTTATAACTTTGCTGAACTTTATGAGTATGTTGACTTTAGCATTCAACGTGCTGTTAACGAAGCAGGAACTGAGTATTTAGATAGTGCTATTTTAATCATGAACGAACTCAAGCAAGCTTGGGAAGAAGCTATGCACTTAACAGGCAACAGCGAAACACCTTTGCAATAATTTAATTTTAAAATTTAATTCTGTTTTTTAACGGACAGAATTAATTTATGTTCTCCTCCCATTGCCAGTAGGTCAAAGACCTCTGGCTTTTTTATGCTTAGACATTATTAATTCGATTAAACGGATGTCGTCGCATCGACGACTGTCACTTGTCCAACAAGAGTAACAGAGCTCAACGAACCATTTGCCAAGTCTGTTGCTAACAAACTATTTAACCAAGTTGCAACATCAGAAACAGTCGCATTTTTATTACCGTCTTCATTCAAGAATCGGTTGCTATCAATCATAAAGCCTAAATGATAAATACCATCAGCAACTGTATTCACTGCATTTTTATCGTACAATTTTGTGGTTGCGCCATCATTTTGCACCAAGTGAAATCCTGTTTCAATACCGTCTTCATCATCACCATGAAAAACTAACCATTCTGCCACATGATTAACGCGCAAATAACTATTTACCTCACGGACATCAACAGCACTGATCGCACCATCATTCGCAACACCCATTGTCTTAATTGCTTCAATAATCAATTTATTCATACTATTGGCAGCTATCGCGCCCGCAATGATCTCACTGGTTGCCGCTTTAGCAATTAAGCCTTCGTCAACTAAGATTAAATCTGTTAATTGATCCAATCCTGTACCCGTTGTACTGATGTCAACCGCCGCAACCCCATTACTTAGGCTATTATTAGCAAGATCAACGGCCAGAAGACTGTTTAACCACGTCGCAACGGTTGCGATAGCGGCATTATTATTACCATCTTCATTAATCAGATTGTTGTTTTTATAGCCAAACCCTAAGTGATAGATGCCATCGGCAACCGTATTCACTGCGTTTTTATCGTACAAAGTCGTGCTTGCACCATCATTTTGTATAAGGTGAAACCCTGTTTCAACCCCCTCCTCATCATCACCATGTAAAATAGTCCATGCTGCACTGTGATTGCTTTGTAAGTAATTACTGATATCACGCACATCTGCCGCATTGAACGTTTTATCGTTTGCTACACCAGTCGCTTTGATGGCTTCAATAATCAATGCATTCATGGCATTGGCAGCTGTGGCTCCTGCTTTAATTTCTGTTGTTGAAATCTTACTATTCAAACCAGCATCAACCATAATTAAATCAGTAATCTGATCTAATCCTGTTGCTGTGACACTCAAATCAATAATTGTGCCATTATTAGTCAGGCTACCAGTTGCTAAATCTGTTGCTAACAAGCTCGTTAGCCAAGTCGCAGCAGTATTGACATTAGCATTAGTATTACCATCTTCATTTAAAAAATTATTATTTTTAATTTCAAAAGCAAGATGATAAAGTCCATCCGCAATGGTATTTACTGCATTTTTATCGTAAAGTTTTGTGGTCGCACCATCATTTTGTACCAAATGAAATCCTGTTTCTGGTTGATTATCTTCATCATCACCATGCAAGGTTGTCCAATTCTCTAAATGGTTTGCACGCAGATAGGCATTGATGTCGCGTACATCAGCACCCGTTAAAGTCGCATCATTTGCTACACCTGTCGCTTTAATGGCTTCAACAATAAGCAGGTTCATAGCATTCGCAGCTGTCGCACCTGCCCGAATATCAGAGGTTGAAATTTTTTGATTCAAGCCTTCATCGCTAATAATTAAGTCCGTTAATTGATCTAAGCCTGTACCCGTTGTACTCAAATCAATTACTTGACCAGCCAAACTTGTCGTTGTTATTAACTCTGTTGCTAACAGGCTGTTTAACCACGTAGCAACGGTTGTTAGGTTTGCATTGTTATTACCATCTTCATTAATCATATTATTATTTTTATAGCCAAATCCTAAATGATAAATACCATCGGCAACCGTATTCACCGCATTTTTATCGTATAAGGTCCTCGTCGCACCATCATTCTGCACAAGGTGAAACCCAGTTTCAACACCTGTTTCATCATCACCATGCAAGGTGACCCACTCTGTTGCATAATGTGTTTTGAGATAGTCGCTAATGTCGCGCACATCTGCAGCAGTCAACTTACCATCATTCGCGGTCGACGTTGCTTTAATCGCTTCAATAATTAATGCATTCATGCTATTAGCAGAAGCAGCACCCATCTGAATATCAGTCGCTAGCACACGCTTGTTGCCTGCTAATCCTGCATCAGAAAGAATGATAGATGTTAACTGATCTAAGCCAGTATTTGTTAAAGTTAAGATACTCATGATGGTTACTCCATAACATACAATTGACACACAAAATTAATGTAAAAATTATAGTAATAATGAGAAAAACCGCTGAGAAAAGTAGAATTGCAACGACAAAAACAATTGTTTTTGTATGCAACCCCGCTATCCAGACAGTGCCTGGACCGGAGGCTTTGCGAGCCTTAGTTACCTAAGGGGTGCCGGTCGTTAGCGTTCAGACTACGCCTTAAAAATTACGCTGTCAAGTTATTTTTTGCAATTTTTTATCATGTTACAGCCAATGACTCAGCACCGAATTAAGATAATAATAACCCAAGTTTGTTGTCACTAATTTATCCGATATAGGTTCTAAGAAACCATCTACAACGCCTTGTTGCCATTGTTTTTCAATCGCCAATAATGGCAAGCCCGTTCTTTGTAAAAAGAAGGATGCGTTAATACCTTCACGCAAACGCAAGGCATTCATTAAAAACTCAAAGGGTAAGTTTTCAGCCCATAATGGCTCTATCTTAGGTAATAAAGTAGCCGAAATGGTTTGCACATAACGCACAGGGCTTTTTGCATGATTGGTACGCACAATTGAACCATCTGCTAACGTCAACTTGCCATGCGCGCCAGCACCAATACCAATGTAATCACCAAACTGCCAATAGTTTAAATTGTGACGACTCGCACTGTTCCGATTCGCTTGCCACGCTGATACTTCATAGCGATTAAAACCCGCTGCTCGTAACCGATCATGACACACCATCTGCAAATTATCTGCCAAATCTTCATCGGGTAGGTTTTTCGGAGGACGAGCAAAAAATGGCGTATTAGGCTCAAGTGTTAATTGATAATGTGAAAGGTTCTCAGGTGAGAAAGACAAAGCAATTTCAATATCACTGAGCGCTGTTTGATCAGTTTGATTAGGCAACCCGACCATTAAATCTAAATTAAGATTATCAAAACCCAACTTTCTTGCTAACTCAATTGCTTGTCTTGCCTGATTACCATCGTGAATGCGCCCAATTTGCTGCAATAAATCAGAATTAAAGCTTTGTACACCAAGCGATAATCGATTTACGCCTGCAGTACGATATCCTGCAAAGTGTGCCGCATCAACCGTACCTGGATTTGCTTCTAAGGTGATCTCACAATCCACCGTCAAACTAGCATCTTTTGCCACCCGCTCCAACACAGCAGCAATAAACCGTGGGTGCGCCAATGACGGCGTACCACCACCAAAAAAAACACTACTAATGCGTCGCCCCGATAACGCGGGTAACTGCATTGCCCAATCATCAATCAAAGCCTGCACGTATACAGCTTCATCTGCATCGCGTTTTTGATGCGAATTAAAGTCACAATAAGGACATTTTTGTACACACCAAGGCCAATGAACATAAAGTGCTAACGGAATTTCTTGTACAACAATCGACATTACAAAGTAGCTAACTGCGTTAACAAAGCGTGCATCGATTGTCCACGATGACTAATGCGATTTTTTTCGCTCGCGTCTAACTGAGCACTAGTGCAATCATGTGTGGGCACATAAAACAAAGGATCGTACCCAAAACCACCCTCGCCGACCACCTCAGCAAGTATACGTCCTTCCCAAATACCTTGCGCAATCAGTGGTAATGGATCGCACGCATGACGAAGATAAACCACAACACTCACAAATCGCGCAGTACGTTCAGCCTCTGGTACATCACTCAAAGCTACTAATAATTTGGTGTTATTATCACTATCGCTAGCAGACTCACCCGCATAACGCGCTGAATAAATCCCAGGTGCGCCTGCCAAAGCATCGACAACTAACCCTGAGTCATCTGCAATAGCAGGTAAGCCCGTTTGTAATGCGGCAGCACGCGCTTTAATTAAGGCATTTTCAATAAAGGTTAACCCATCTTCGGGCGGTTGAATAACATTAAACTCGGATTGCAAACGAAAATTCATGCCTAATGGTGCTAATAATGCTGTTAATTCTTTTGCTTTTTTTGCATTACCTGATGCGAGTACGAGTTCCATTATACCGCCTGTAAAATTGCTTGTTGAGCAACAAATAGCTGTTCAATACCCGATTGTGCTAAAACTAACATCTCCTGCAATTGGGCAAAAGAATAAGGCTCTGCCTCTGCCGTACCTTGTACTTCAATAAATCGACCATCATTAACCATGACCACATTCATATCAGTATGCGCAGCTGAGTCTTCCACATAATCTAGATCTAAAACAGCCACCCCTTCATAAATACCAACAGAAACAGAAGCAACCTGATACAACAATGGATTTTGTTTAATTTTTCCTGAAGTTAACAAGCCTTTAATCGCTAATGAAAGTGCAACATAGCCCCCTGTAATTGCTGCCGTTCGTGTACCACCATCAGCCTGAATCACGTCACAATCAATCGTAATCGTGCGCTCACCCAACGCTTTCATATCCACAGCAGCACGCAATGATCGCCCAATAAGACGCTGTATTTCCTGCGTACGACCCTGTTGTTTACCTTTTACAGACTCACGATCCATGCGCGTTGACGTTGAACGAGGTAACATACCATATTCAGCCGTTACCCATCCTTCTGCCTTGCCACGTAAAAAACTAGGGACTTTTTCATCAACAGAAGCGGTGCAAATAACCTTAGTATTACCGAAGGAAATCAACACTGAACCCTCTGCATGCATGGTAAATTCAGGCAATATAGTTACCATTCGCATTTCATTAAATTGGCGCAAACTAGGACGTGATAAAAAATGAGACATGGCATGTTTCCATAAAAAAGATAAAGAATTACGCTTAATTATAGCCCGAACGACAAATATTCGTTACAATCTATACATCTAATAACAGAATAATAGGAAATGCCCATGCGCAGTATGACGGCTTTTGCCCGTGCCAGTAAGACATTACCTAATGGTGGACTTATCTGGGAAATAAAATCAGTCAATCATCGCTTCTTAGAAGTGTTCGTACGTATGCCAGAAGAAGTACGTCACGTTGAAATGATGGTTCGTGAACGGCTACGCGAAAAACTCAGTCGTGGCAAAGTAGAAGCGACATTAAAACTGCAATTACTACCTACAACAGATAGTGCATTATTAGACTTAGATCGTTTAGGTCAAATTGCTAATTTAGTTTCTCAAATTCAGAATACTGTTCCTGGTACTAAAAACTTAGATCCTATGACCATTTTAGCGTGGCCTGGTATTATGCAAAATAGTTCTGGTGATGGTGATGCGCTAGAACAAGCAATTATTGCAACGTGTGATGAAGCAATTGATGCACTTAATACGGCACGAGAGCGTGAAGGTGGTGCTTTAGCCGAAATTATGCGTCAACGTGCTGAGGCGGCACTGAAATTAGTTGATAACTTACAACGTATGGCTCCTGAAATTATTCGTCGCCATATTGATAATTTACGTGCTCGCGTTCGTGATTTAGCGGGTGAGCTTGACGAAGGTCGTTGGTCACAAGAAGTTGTGTTATTAGCACAACGTGCTGATGTCACAGAAGAGCTTGATCGACTATCAACGCACTTAAAAGAAATTTTTAGCATTTTAAAGAAAAACGAGCCTGTTGGTCGTCGCCTTGACTTTTTGATGCAAGAGTTAAATCGTGAGGCAAACACACTAGGTGCAAAAGCTTGTACGATGGATATCACGCAAGTGAGCTTAGCACTTAAAGTACTGATTGAACAAATGCGGGAACAGATTCAAAACTTAGAATAAGATAACTTAAATCAAGTTAGTTATCTTGTCAGCGGGGCATAATTTAGAGTATAGTTTTAAACGTCCATACTGAGGCGTTTTGGAGAATAAAATGATTGAGGTTTTAAAATTTTTAGGATTCGTTGTTGCTGGGGTTGTTGTACCATTAGCGGTTATTTTGGGTGTTTACTTCGGTTTTCTACCACAGGAAATTAAGTCTATTGTGGGTACAACTGGTACGGGATTAGCTATTACAATCATCGTTGGTTTCAGCGTATGGTTATTGTGGGATGATATTAAAACGGGTCGTTATAGCAAAGCTTAAGCTTAACTTTAGTACGACAAATAAAAAAACCTCGGCATCTGCTGGGGTTTTTTGTTTTATGCTTATGTCGGTTTTCTGGCATAATAACCATTATGCTTTTAACTGAGGTTTTTTATGGAACGCGTCCTGCCTCCTTCATCATCTAATCGTTCTGATTCTAATAAACCACGCTCTTTATTTGACAATGACTTTCCAGCGCATCATGCAGATACTGATGATGATAATAGCATGCATACACAACCAAGAAATCGTTTGGCAGCGACAGCACCTAATAGAAAGATGTCTAACTGGTTAAAAGTGTTTTTATGGATAAGCTTTTTAGGCACGTTAACAACAGTTGCTGGTGTTAGTTTTGCAGCTTTTACTTATTGGAAAACGATCTATCCCACCTTGCCCGATGTTAACGAGCTTAAAACGGTGCAAATGCAGGTTCCTTTGCGTATTTACACCAGTGACAATAAGCTCATGGCAGAATATGGCGAAAAACGCCGTATCCCATTAAGTTATGAGCAATTTCCACCACAAATGATTCAGGCAATTTTAGCAGCTGAAGATGATCGCTTTTTTGAACATCCTGGTGTGGATTATCAAGGCATTTTACGTGCCGTATTTGAATTAGTAAAAACAGGGCATAAAAGTCAAGGTGGATCAACCATTACGATGCAGGTCGCTCGTAATTTCTTTTTATCGCCCGAAAAATCATTTATGCGCAAAATTAATGAGATTGTTTTATCTTTTAAAATTGAACATGAACTAAGCAAAGAAGAAATTATTGCACTTTATTTGAATAAAATTTTCTTAGGACATCGCTCATATGGCTTTGCTGCCGCAGCTCAAACTTATTTTGGTCGTTCAATTGATCAACTTACTGTCGATGAATTTGCTATTCTAGCAGGACTGCCAAAAGCACCATCAACATTAAACCCTGTTACCAATCCTGAAGCATCAAAAAGTCGTCGTGATTATGTGCTACGTCGTATGACTGAATTAGGGTATATCAGCGATGCTGAGAAACAACAAGCACAATCTCGCCCTGTTGAATCTGCCATTCACAATGCGATTATTGAAGCGAATGGTGATTATATTAGTGAAATGATTCGTCAATGGGCTATTGAGAAGTTTGGTGAAAATGCCCTAGAGCAAGGATTAACTATCACGACAACCATTCGAGCTGACTTGCAAACACAGGCACAAAAAGCAATCAATATGGGGGTATTTGGCTATGAACGGCGACATGGCTATCGTGGTCCTGTAAGCGTACTCGATGCAAGCGCACAAACACAATGGCCAAATAGTGTCAAAGACATTGCAGAACCTGATGACTTAACCCTTGCATTAGTGATTGCTTGGAATGATAAGACGCGCATTGCCAATATCAAGCTCAAAGATGGCAGTGTGCAACAACTTGATAGCAAAATGACAGACTGGGCAAAAGGATTTAGGGAGTCTGGACGAAAAAACTTTTTACAAGTGGGTGATGTCATTTATGTCGATAAACAAACAGATACTTGGCGTTTGGCACAAGTACCGCGCATTCAATCTGCACTAGCCAGTATTGATAGCAAGACAGGTGCTATTCTTGCTCTCTCTGGCGGTTATGACTTTTCACGCAATCAGTTTAATCGCGCAGTACAGGCACGTCGTCAGCCCGGTTCTAGCTTTAAGCCTTTTTTATATACGGCTGCACTTGATAAAGGGTATACGCCCGCAACATTGATTAATGATGCACCCATTACGCAATACGATGAGTTTAGCGAAGACTATTGGCGACCCGAAAACTATACTGGAAAGTTTGGCGGACCGACCAGAATGAGATCAGCACTCATACACTCTTTAAATTTAGTCTCTATTCGCATTTTACAAGATATTGGGATTGATTACTTTTTAAAGTATGCCAAAGGATTAGGTATTAATACCAAAGAAATGGAGTCCATTCGAAATTTATCAATCTCACTTGGTACAGCACCCTTTAGTTTATTAGAACATACAGGAAACTATGCCATGTTTTCCAATGGTGGCTATCGTGTACGACCTTATTTTGTGAGTAATGTAACCGACCCCAAAGGAAACAAAATTTACGAAGCAGCAATTCCTGTATTTTGTGAGGAAAACTGTGCTGACAATACAGCTGCACGCATTATTAAAGCAAAAACTCATTATCTTATTACTAGTATGATGCAAGATGTCGTGCGTATGGGTACAGGACATGGTGCAATGGTACTCAAGCGCAATGACTTAGCGGGCAAGACAGGCACAACAAATGACATCAAAGATACATGGTTTATGGGCTTTAACCCCGATATCGTCACAGGTGTATGGATGGGATTTGATCAGCCTGATAGCATGGGAAAACAAGAATCAGGTGGTTCGTCATCCTTACCTATTTGGGTAGACTATATGCGGTTAGCACTAAAAGACAAGCCCGATTTAGGCGCTTATAAAAAACCCGAAGGTATTGTTACTCGTCGTATCGATGCTATAACAGGTGAGTTAATAGCAGACAATAAAACAGAAGGCATTTCTGAAGTTTTTGATCAAGACAACTTACCAGAAGTTGCTGCGCCCGATCCTTTACGTGAATTACAGCATGAACTTTTCTGAATGGCAACAAATCTGTGATGCTGCACAACTGGGGGTTGTTGAGCACTTCGACAGGATTAATAGCACTGACAATCATGCAAGTTGGCAATTAATAACAACGAAGGGATGTTATTTTACTAAAACAACCCTTCAGCGCTATGCTCCGATGTTATTGAGCGAAGCAAAAAACTTAACTGCAATTAACAATACTCATTCACTACACAGTCCACAGGTGGTGGCGCAAGGGCAAACTAAAAAAACAGCTTGGTTAGTATTACAATGGATAACCCTAAAAGCACAAGGCAGTCAGCAACAACTAGGACGGCACCTTGCCGCACTCCATCAACATAGTCATAGTCAGTTCGGTTGGCAAGAAACCAATTTTATTGACCATAGCATACAATATAATCATTGGCTCGATAACTGGGTTGCTTTTTATCGTGCGCAACGTCTAATGCCACAATTACGTCGTGCTAAAGAAAATGGACTGGCACAAGAATTAGTATCAAATGTTGAAAAAATTATTACTTGTCTTGATGACTTTTTTGTTGACCATAATCCCTTACCTAGTTTACTTCATGGCAACTTATCTGTAAACCATATTGCTTTTACGCAAGATAATACACCTATCGTTTTCAATCCAGCAAGCTACTATGGTGATAGAGAAATGGATATTGCCATGAGTGAACTATCTAAAGGATTTGAACCCGATTTTTATACTGCTTACCAAGGTGCCTATCCTTTAGATAAACAATACGAACAACGCAAACCCATCTATCAACTTTATTATTTGCTCAATAAGTTTAACTTATTGGGTGGTGACTATGCTCAACAAATTAGACAACTGTTAAATAATCTTTAAAAAATCATCAACACTGAGTAGAAGGTAAGCTTCCACCGCGGGCTTTCCCACCGAAATGCCACGATAAACATTTAAGCAATCGATGCGATGCGCATAATCAATGTGTTTCGTTTGTGAAACAAAGCAATCAATCATCGCTTTCTTTTTTGCACGCAAAGCAGCATCTAAATCAACAAAGCCATTCCAAACAGGCAAAGTACCCCAAATTTCATAAAAAGCAATTTGCAAACTTGGCTTATGTGGCTTTTCTCGTAGCAAACGCTGTAATAACCAAGTTACCGCTTTATGATCTGGGTGCTGATCTAAAAAGTTGGGCAAAAAAATCATATCACTATTAGCAATCGACAAGCCAGAAAAACGCTGATACGCATCATTTAGTGACTGATCGGGAATACCTAAATAACGAAAATTTTGTACCCCAGCTAATGCCATCGAGTTTGCTAGCTCAGATTCACGTATTTCAATGAGTTGATGCACAGGTATATGAGGATCACCGCGTGCACCATCGGTCAGACAGACAACCTCACACTGTTCAGGATAGATCGCCAATAAGCCACCGCAACCAATACTTTCATCATCCGAATGTGGCGCGAGTATTAACAGTCTGGTATCAAATGCCACTTGAATGGCTTTAGGGAGAACACTTTCCTTCGCGGAAAGAACGGGAACAGAAGATAAAAAGCGAAATAACAAACGACGGGCAATAAAATCACTGGCAACACGCGTTCGCTTCCACAAGGTTAAGGCACGTCCAATCAAATAGGTCAGTCTAGGCATGAAGCCTCCTTCTCAATGTTCGGCGCAGCAAAACGTGCAACTAGTGCCTGTGCCACCACATTAGGTACAAAGTCAGCAATATTGCCACCCAAGCGCGCAATTTCGCGTACAAGGCTTGACGAAATAAAACCGTATTGCTCAGCAGGCGTTAAAAAAACTGTTTCAACACGCGCATCTAAACGACGATTCATACTTGCCAATTGAAACTCATACTCAAAGTCAGAAACGGCGCGTAAGCCACGTAGAATTACTTGCGCATCGACAGAGCGAACAAACTCAACAAGCAGACAAGAAAACCCCACCACTTGCACATTCGGCAAGTGAGCTAAAGAGGCTTGAGCCAATGCAATACGCTCATCTAAACTAAACAAGGGGTGCTTACCTGCATTATCAGCAACGGCAATAACTACCTGCTCAAACAGACGCGCACCGCGTTCAATAATATCAATATGACCACTGGTAATCGGGTCAAAGGTTCCAGGATAAACGACTTTAGTCATGATACCAACTCACTTTCAGGCATTTGTAACTGCCATAAACCAAAGCTCACTCCTCCCGACTGCTGCTGCCGATAGGCACGCAAATAGGGCAAGGATAGCACACGTTCCTTAGGTTGTTCGATATACAACCATGCATTTGGCTTTAACCAACCCTGATTAATGAGCAGTTTTAACCACAAATCTAAATCAGCATCACGAAAAGGCGGGTCTAAAAATACGCCATCGAACGTTTTTTGCTGTGGATTATTGAGCAGCCATTTTTGTGAATCAGTATTAACGATACTTGCCCCTTTTGCTGCAAGTAATTGCTTATTTGCTTGTAACTGTTTGGCAACCAAAGTGCCTTTTTCGAGCATGACAACCTCAGATGCACCACGTGATAAGGCTTCAAACCCTAAAGCACCCGAACCAGCAAACATATCAAGCCACTGACTCCCCTCCCACTCGAATTGCAACCAGTTAAAGAGCGTTTCACGAATACGATCACCTGTTGGGCGCAAATCTTCACTGACAGGAACAGGAAGTTTTCTACCACGCCATTGTCCACCAATAATACGGACAACACCAGCCCCTTTTATCTGCTTGGTATTCTGCTTAGGATTAATGATGACCTCCTGCAACGGGAACGGTTAATGTCTGCACTTGCGCACCAGCAACCACAGGCTTGCCTAACACAACCCCTGTCCAACGCTCAGGTTTTAAGTGTGCTTGTATGACATTAATAAGCGAATCTCGGTCAATCGCACGGATTTTACTAGGAAAGGTCGCTAACCAATCATTTGGTAAATCATAAAAGCCCATCATCGCCAAATAAGCCACAATATCTTTATTACTGTCTGTTTCTAACGCAAAACCACCAATAATATTATCTTTATGCTCATCCAATTCCTCTTGCGAAATATCTTTAAGCAAACTCATTACTGTTTCTTGTACAACGCTAAGTGCTTCACTGGTATTCGCATTGGCAGTTTTTAGCGAGACGAACCAAGGACCTATTTGATGCATCGGCAATAAGCTAGAACCAACGCCATAGACTAAACCGCGCTTTTCACGCACCTCTGCCATTAAGCGTGAAGCAAAACCGCTACCGCCCAAAATATGATTGGCTAAATATAAAGCAATATAGTCCTTATCTTGACGATTCACGCCCATTTGCCCTAGCAAAATCTGTGTTTGTGTCGAGGCAAAATTAATCATATCCAACCCTGCTGGGGGTTGTGTCACATTAGGCAAAGCGTCAACCTTTTCGCCAACAGGAAAAGCATCAGCAAGCTGTTCAGCAATCGCTTGTGCTTGTGCTTTTGTTACCTGACCAACAATGGCAACTGTAGCATTGTTAGCGATATAATAACGCTGATAAAAGGCTTTTAAATCTGCAGCTGTCAGTGTTTTGACTGTCATTTCGCGACCCTCTGCAGGGCTAGCATAGGGATGTGCACCATAGAGTCGTTGCCAAAAACGATCACTCGCTAATGCACTTGCTGATTGTTGTTTGGCTAATAATGCCGTTAATACATTTACTTTTTCACGTGCTAAGACTACATCTGAAAAAATCGGCTGGCTAATTGCAGTACGAATCATGGCTAAGGCAGGCGTTAGAATCTCGGGACGTGTTACGCTGCGCAAACTAACAATTGCCATATCTTTAAGTGATTGTGTTGAAAAACTCACACCTAATGCCTCCGACTCAGCAGCAAATGCTTCCTCATCACGTTGCACATCGCCCATACCAATTAATTCTGATGTTAGATATGCCGCTCCTTTTTTATCGCCATCTCTTGCTGAACCTGCATCAAATACCATGCGAACATCGACCATCGGCAGCTCTGGCGCGTAGGCGTACAAAACTTTTGCTCCTTTGGGAGTTTGCCATTGCTCAATGGTTAACGCAGCTTGTGCAGAAAAACTATTAACTGCAAGTATTGCTAATATGAATAATCTTTTCATTATTGTGCTGCTCCTTGCTCAATCACTGTTGATTTAGGCAATAAATAGGCGACAGTTAAACGATCATCAATTAACCATTTCTGTGCTGCTGCGCGTACTTGCTCTGCTGTTACCGAACGTAATCGCTCGAGATAAGCATCAATTTCTGTTAATGGAATACCCACTGTTGAGGCTTCTCCTAACTTCATACCTTGATAAAACATTGAATCTTGTTCAAAAATATATGATGACTCAACTTGAGCAAAAACGCGCTTTAACTCAGCATCAGTCACACCCTCTTTCACCAATTTAGCAACAGTTGCTTTCATTGCAGCCTCCGCCTGTTCTAAGCTAACACCTTCGACAGTCACAGCAGAGAGCGTAAACTGTGTCGATAAGCGTGCATATAACTCATAACCTGCATCTGCCTGCGTAAGCAGCTGACTGCCACGCACCAATTCTTTACTTAAGCGTGCGCTGCTACCACCATCTAAAATATGTGCTAAGACCTCTAGCGCATATGCTTCTTGCTTATCCTCACTCGTTTTCCATGAAGGTACTGCATAACCCATTATCAAACTTTGAATTTTTGCTTTCTCATCATGCACAATAAGACGTTTTTCACCAACAGGTAATAAAGATTGACTTGACTTATTTGTCCCCATTTGACGTGATGGTAAGCTAGCAAACTTTTCTTTCGCTAAAGCAAAAACAGCTTCTGGCTGAACATCACCCACAACAACTAAAGTCGCATTATTCGGTGAATACCACTGGTTATACCATGTTTGTAATTCACTTAATTGATAAGACTCAATATCCTTTTGCCACCCAATAACGGGGCGACGATAGGGATTAACATCGTAAGCAATGGCATTAAAACGCTCCTGCAAGCGTGATTCTGGTTGATCTTCCACACGCATACGACGCTCTTCTAAAACTACTTGACGCTCTTTTTGAAATTCTGCATCATCTAGTTTAAGGTGTCCCATACGCTGCGCTTCTAATTCAAACATGCGCCCTAAATGAGAAGCTTCGATATTCTGAAAATAAGCAGTGTAATCTTGGCTAGTAAACGCATTTTCTGAACCACCTAAACGAGCAACAATTTTAGAAAATTCACCTGGTTTTAACTGTTCAGTTCCTTTAAACATCAAATGCTCAAGCATATGTGAAACACCAGTAATCCCTTCTGGCTCATAACTCGCCCCCACTTTGTACCATACTTGAGAAGTGACAACAGGAGAACGATGATCCTCCTTAACCAAAACCATCAATCCATTCTCCAACTGCATTTGCGCCACATTCGCAGCCATAACGGGTACGATAGGTATAAATAATAAACTAAATAACGAAACAGTCATTTTTTTTATCAATAACATTAATTATCTCCTTGAGTATGCGCGTTTGAGCATCTATTATTGTTTAATTCACTAAGAGTAAATGATATGTTCTCGATTTTCAAACGCAAATCACCAAAAACCGATATAAAAATAGAACAGGATGCAATTATTGCTCATGAATTGATACACGAATCCGTTGAAATAATGACATCATCCAACGCTATTGAAGTACCGATAATCACCCCAACAGTCAGTCAAGAACCCGAAAAGAAAACAGGGTTCTTAGGTAAACTTTGGCAAAGTATGACTCGCACGCGTGAGCGTTTAGGCAGTGGACTAAAAAGCTTACTCACAGGCAAACGCAGCCTTGATGCAGATACACGCGAACAGCTCGAAACATTGCTTCTAAGCGCAGATATTGGGCTAGATACAACCGATGCCCTATTAGAACAACTCAGTCGTATCAAGCTTAAAGAGGGTGAAGACTTACTATCGGCATTGGCACAACTGCTTATTGAGATGCTGAATTTTGCACAACAAAAACCTGAAATAATACCCGAAAACACACCACGTGTTATTTTAATGGTTGGTGTTAATGGTGTTGGTAAAACAACTACCATTGCTAAACTTTCGCATCATTTCTTAACACAAAATAAAAAGCTACTATTAGCGGCAGGCGATACGTTTCGAGCTGCTGCAGTCGAACAAATCAAAACATGGGGCGAACGTCATAATGTGCCTGTTATCTCGCAAGGACAAGGCAGCGATGCTGCTAGTGTTCTCTATGATGCACTACAAGCGGCACAAGCTCGCAAAGTTGACGTAATGATTGGTGATACTGCGGGTCGATTACACACACAAGGGCACTTAATGGACGAGCTGAAAAAAATTCGTCGTGTCATGAACAAACTCGACACCAGTGCACCACATGAAATCTGGCTAGTTATCGATGCAACCACGGGACAAAATGCACTCAATCAAGCGAGAGAATTTAATGCTGCCATTGGCTTAACGGGTATTATTTTAACTAAACTTGATGGTACTGCAAAAGGAGGGATTGTCTTATCTTTATCGCAACAACTCGCACTACCCATTCGTTACATTGGTATTGGTGAGCAAGCTGAAGACTTACGTCCTTTTGAGCCTGAATCATTTGTTTATGCCCTACTTGGTATTGAAGGCAAATCATAACAATAGAACAATCAATAATTCCGTATCTTCGTCCTCTAAAAAGGACGAAGTTTTATGACACGTTTATAATACCTATGTTTACTTAGCGAGTTGTTTCACAACTTGTAAAAGCTGATCGGGTACAACAGGCTTAACTAACCAACCTGCAGCACCTGCAGCACGTGCATCATCTTTTTTACCTGCACCAGACTCAGTCGTAAGAATAATAAACGGTGTAAAACGTAAGTTTGCATTCGCTTTAGCCGCTTTAATAAACTCGATACCATTCATTCCTGGCATATTTAAGTCAGTAAT
>CAMCGI010000002.1 GCA_945874205.1 Francisella tularensis subsp. holarctica | reverse complement strand
CGTCCTTATCACAAACGTGCAGACGCTAAATATAAAAATCAAACGGGTGCCGTTGCCAGTCGTATCAATCAGGATTAACTTTTTAACGCTACTAAAATCTAGCATTATAGACACGTCATTCTTTGCATCCATAATTTGAGCATGCCGCTCCCACACAACGATAAGAAGCATCTGTCGTATAACTTGGCGCAGTACGAAGTGTCTTAGTCTGGCAACCGTCTTGTTGACTAAGAGCACGCTCTGCTTCGTAGGCGTACTTGTCCACTGTTGCGCACCCCGTTAAGACAATAATAAATAACAATACATTAATTACACGCATTTTGCTCATAAATACACCTCTATTCCATAGATAAGCTGCCATGATAAAGAAAATTCGTATAAAATACCGCACAGAACACAACAAATTATTGCTATTTCTAGGATAACTTCATGGAAACAACTAGTTTACCCGTCAATGACGTTTTATTTATTTTAATTGGTGCCGTTATGGTGCTTGCAATGCATGCAGGGTTTGCATTTTTAGAAGTCGGTACAGTGCGCAAAAAAAACCAAGTTAACGCATTGGTTAAAATTTTAGCCGACTTATCTGTTTCAACACTCGCCTACTTTTTTATCGGCTATAGTGTCGCATATGGCACCAACTTTATGGTTGATGCACAAACACTATCTGCTAACGCAGGCTATGAATTAGTCAAATTCTTTTTCTTAATGACTTTTGCTGCTGCGATTCCTGCCATCATTTCAGGGGGCATTGCTGAACGTGCAAAATTTAACCCTCAACTTGCTGCATCATTCGCTATTGTCGGCTTTATTTATCCTTTCTTTGAAGGTATTGCATGGAATGGTAACTTTGGCGTACAAGAATGGATAGAAACAACAACAGGTGCTAAATTCCACGACTTTGCAGGTTCTGTCGTTGTCCATGCTGTTGGTGGATGGATTGCACTCGCTGCGGTAATGCACTTAGGAGCACGTCGCGGACGTTACACAAAAGATGGTATGGTATCAGCGCATCCTCCATCAAATATTCCTTTTTTAGCCTTGGGCTCGTGGATTTTAATTGTCGGTTGGTTTGGCTTTAATGTCATGTCAGCACAAAAAATAGAAGCCGTTACGGGATTAGTTGCTTTAAATTCATTAATGGCAATGGTAGGTGGTACGCTTGCAGCGTTAATCGTGGGCAAAAACGACCCTGGTTTTGCCTATAATGGTCCACTGGCTGGCTTAGTTGCTATCTGTGCAGGTTCTGATATTGTTCATCCTGTTGGTGCGTTAGCTATTGGGGCAATAGCGGGAGCAATGTTTGTGTATTTGTTTATTTTTACACAAAATAAGTTAAAGATTGATGACGTCTTGGGCGTATGGCCATTGCATGGTATTTGTGGTGCATTTGGTGGTATTGCGGCGGGTATCTTTGGTATGACGGCTTTGGGTGGATTAGGTGGTGTTAATCTTAGTGCGCAACTTATCGGTACAGGCATGGGCGTTAGCATTGCATTTATTGGTGGCTATATTGTTTATGGGCTACTTAAAAAGAGCGTAGGAATTCGTTTAAGTAACGAAGAGGAATATGATGGTGCTGATATGACCATTCACCGAATAACAGCGACACCCGAACGTGAAACACGTTGGTAACCACTATGACACATATTGACGCAAGAAAGCATCCTCATCTCGCTGTTTCTTTAACAGGAGAATTAGTGGCTAGAGCATCTGTTACCCCAGTCGATGCGGGTTGTCAGGAGTTATTGCGCCAACATTTACAAAAACTAGGATTTCACTGCGAAACATTAGTATTTGGTGATGTTACTAATTTATGGGCAAAAAAAGGGAATATAGCACCGCTTTTTGTTTTTGCAGGACACACTGATGTTGTTCCTACTGGTGACCCTTCACGTTGGACATTTGATCCTTTTACACCCATTATTCACGATGGCTATCTTTATGGACGCGGCAGCGCTGATATGAAAGGTGGCATTGCTGCTTTCATTGCTGCATTAGAGGTTTTTTTAGAAAAAAATACCAAACATGCTGGCAGTATTGGATTACTTATTACCTCTGATGAAGAGGGTGATGCACTGAATGGTACAGTTAAAGTGATAGAGACGCTTGTTGCACGTGGTGAAAAAATTGACTATTGCTTAATCGGTGAACCTACTGCAGAAAGTTTTTTAGGCGACATGCTTAAGAATGGACGACGTGGCTCTTTATCAGGAAAACTGGTTATCCATGGTAAACAAGGACATATTGCTTATCCACATCTTGCTGATAATCCTATTCATCGCGCTGCATCTGTCTTAAGTGAGTTGACTCAAACGCAATGGGATAATGGCAACGAATTTTTTCCCTCAACAAGCTTTCAAGTTTCTAATATTCATGGCGGACTAGGGGTGAGTAATGTTATTCCACCCGATGTCACTATTGATTTTAACTTCCGTTTTTCGACAGCAAGCACACAAGAAAGCCTTAAAGAGCGTGTCGAAAGAATTCTAAAAAAACATAATATTACATTTACCTTAACGTGGACGTTATCAGGCACACCTTGGTTGACACAGCCCAATAGTTTAGTCAATGCAGCAATGAGTGCAACGCAAAAACTGACATGGTTAACCCCTAAACTTTCAACGAGTGGTGGTATATCAGATGGTCGATTTATTGCCCCAACAGGAGCACAAGTTATTGAACTTGGACCATTAAATGCAACAATTCATAAAATTGATGAGCGTGTTAGTGTTGAAGACTTAATTCAATTAAGTGCTATCTACGAAGGCATACTAACAATACTACTGCAACAAATTAATTAATAGGAGAAATTAGATGCATGCATGTGAAAAGATATTAACATCCAGTCTTGGTAAAGATTTAAGTCTTGATGATTGTGCTGTTTTGTCGACCATTGTAACTTTTAAAAACTTAAAGCAAGGAGAAATTTTATTTTCTGCTGATGAGGCAACCAAAACGCTTTATGTTATTTTGTCTGGAAAAATTGATGTTACAAAAAACGTATCGCCCGATGAATGGACACTGATCCATACCCTACACGAAGGTGATATGGCTGGCGAAATGAGTTTTATCGATGGTGATACACACTCACTTACACTTCGTGCTAACGCACATACTGAGCTGTTCTGTTTAGAAAATGCACCTTTTGAAGCATTACTATTAACTCATCCGCATCTAGTCTATCATGTTATGCGAGCAATTACTCGCACAACACATCAAGCACTACGGCGCATGAACAACCAATATCTTGAATTGAATAAGTTTATCACCAATCAATATATGGGTTAGTACATGCACCGTGCCTTCTCTGTTATGGGAAGGCGTAGCGAGGACGAACGTCAGTTTCTTCTAACGATGTAGCATCTGCCTGCTTTGCAGCAGCTATTTCTCGACGCTGTTTCGCTTTCACAGCTGCTGCCTTAGCAGAGGCAATTGACGCTAATTTAGCTGCCTCCGCTTTTTCTGCAACTGCTTTTTCTGCCGTTTCACGCGCTGCCTTTAAAGAGTTAACTTGTTTAGCAGTTAACTCTTGTTGAGCAGTTAATTCGCGTAATTTTTTATCGTGCATTTTGATTTTGTCTTCTACGACTCTAACACGTGTTGAAATGCTCGAAGCACCCCAAACCTGTTGCGTTATAGCAATCACCGTCACAATAAAAACAATTTTAGTCCCTTTATTCATACTAATCTCCTTATACAGAGACCATCAATAGGACAGCTTCCTAGCGAGGTGACAAATCATCAGGATCAAAACAATTCGTTCCACAGCTTGAACGTACTGGCGAGTTAGATGACTGATCACTATAAGACATATAGTTATCAAAAAAGTCACGATCAACAAAAACTTCTACTACAGTTTCATAGTTACTATCAGCCATGGGCGTAACGCTAATTACACGTCCGCCACGAACCAAAGCATTCACACGCGCACGAAACGAGTCACTTTTAAGCGCTAATGAACTAACTGTTGTATTACCTTCAATTTTTACGCCATTAATTTGCTCTGCTAGCGAACGATAGGCATCAAGTTTAGATGCACGAATTGCCATTAATCGTCTTTGACCTGGTGTATAAGCCTCATATAGGCTTTCGGTACCGTAACCGATTGCTGAAATACGCACGCGCTCTCGCACAAATGCGTTTGAAACAGGCATAGGTCTTACTGTTTCAATATTAACTGACTCTGATTTGATCATTGTGCCGTTGTTGCTGTTAGCTGTACAGCCAACAACAGCAATCGCGCCAACGACTGCCAAACTGAGCACGGGCATCAAGTTTTTCATGATAATTTCCCTTGTGGTTGTTTCACTTGTTCTCTCTCCCATTGCCAGTATTGGTCAATGCTTTTTGTGCTTTTTGCAACATTATATTTTTTCGTCATCAGATCAGTTATCCTATGGAAACCCTTCTGATTTCCCCATTTCACGACTCCAACGAGCACGGAATTGGGGGTCGTCTGCCGGCTTTACCTGCACAGGTGCTACAGGCTTTTCTTCCGCTTTTTTATCAACAATCACTTTAGGAATCGCATTAGTCACAACTTTAGGTTGTGGTTTATTTGACTTCATTTCATCCTCAACAGCTTGAACTGCCTTAGTTAATACATCTGATTGCATTATTAAGCTTTCCGACTGCTTATTAATCTGCACTAATAGCTTATTTGTTACTACTAATCGATTCTTCACATCTTGTATATCGACAGACAATGCTTTTACTTGAGGTGCATTGGTAGTTCCTCTGTCTACTATTGTATCTGCTGGTTCTGCGGAGTCTGCATCTTCATTGAGTGATGAAGATTGTTCCTCACGTATTGCTGCTTTTCGATCACTAGAAAAAGTTGATCTTGCTGGTGCTGCATGTGCCATAACTGGTGCTACTTTTAGATTATCAATCATTGTAGAAAGTTGATCAATCTGAGCGACAGCATCTCTAAGACTATCTTGCATCTTTTTGAGTTGTTTACCGCTATCTTCAGTTACTAAGTAGGATTGACCTACATCATTTTTAATAGCTTCAACACTTTCTATTAATTTAGGATCCGTCTTACTATCAGAAAGCAATCCCCCCAACCCAATACCAATCGCTGAAAGTATCAACACAATAGTAACACTACCAAAAATGATAATTAATTTTTTAACTGAATCCATTTCTGCTTCCGTCCATGTTTCGCTATTTGCGGGTTGTTTTTTATTATTTAAAGTTCGCTTAACCACGGGCTCATCACGAGTTTCTGCCTGAATTTCGGGAGTGGGTAAAGGCGTTACAACAGGCTTTGGTGTTGGTGCCTCAGTAGGGGGCAACGTCACCTCAGGCTGAATTGTTTCTTTATTCTCTTCTTTAGGGGGATCAACAGATGGTTCACTTTCAGGCGCTGCTTCAATTTCAGCTGCATCTAACAGTGCATCCAAACTATCCAAGTCCATTGCATTAAAATCTGACACCGTTTTGCCTATTCCTAAATTATTTGAATGGTTATCGTCCAACACGTCTATTTCTAAAGAACGCATTCTACCTAGATAAGCAAATCTTATACCAAAACACTGTAAATCTAGCGCTCAACTAAATCAACTTGTCCATCACCTAACCAAACAAGAGGTAGTTTAATGTTAATAGCATTTTTATCTCCCATTGATAACTCCCCCAAACTTCCTCCTAAAATAGAGCCATCATCCCATACTTCACGTCCTAAACGTAATTGCAACAAACGTCCTGCATCACGCCCTAATGCTTCAAAAAAACTAGTCTCTATTGTGTGTTTTTGCATGGCAACCAGTTGATATTGTGGCATAAACGTTTTCATTCTCCCCCAATTACTGGCACTACGCACATAATCAGGTAAAGCATTTGATCCAGAATCAATCCAATACAAACTTAATGACTGCCCCCACAAATAATCTATTTGATAAGACAAATTAAGCGCATCAGCTAAGGGTGCAATGACAACAATCGCATCAGCATCTTGCCTCGCCCACGAATAACCATGAATAGACTCGCCTTCTAGCAAGGTTGTTATCGTTTGTAGCCTTGATCGTGCCTTAGTACTATGTAACAAAACACGCGTTGCAGCTGCCAATTCATTCATTGTGGAATAACTAACGCTATCAAGTATATTTCCAGAAAAAATGGCTAACATTTTTTTATAAAGACGATCAGACATTGCATTTTGATGCGTTAACACTAATATTTTTTCAATTTCTTTTTCAGCAAAATACAGCACCAACTGGTCAACAGGTAACTCTGTTGGCATCAATAATTGCCAAATATTTTTATGGTATTCTGGACTTTGATTCAGTGCAAGCACAGGAATTTTAGGATCAAGACGTGCTAAAGAAGCAATATCTACTTCGTACAGTGGTCCAACCACTGCATTAGGATGTAAACGCATTACTGCCCGCCACGTCTCTTCCATATCAGAATAAGCATCACGATTCACCATCATGACCTGAGCACCTAATACTTCTCGCACGCCTTTTGCAATCGCTTTATTTGCAATCAGTTGCTCATCACTCGTTTGCGGCAGTAACAATACAATACGCTCACCAGCCAAGACGATATCCGAAACCATGCATAACAGAAAAAATATCCCCGTATAAAACATGAACAGAAAACGACTAATCATCATTTTCTAATAAATTAACTAACACCTCACGCACATCACGAGATAAACGCTCAATCATCGATAACGATTCAAGTGCTGCTTTAGCCAATAATCGTCTTTGTGTTGGCAATTTTCGCCACGGATTAAACGCTTGTAAAACACGAGAAGCAACTTGATGATTTAACGAATCGATCTCTGCAACACGCTGCACTAACAGACGATAACCAGCACCATCTGCTTGATGAAAAGCAGTTGGATTAGCACGCCCTAGGCTACTAAGAACGCTACGTACTCGATTTGGATTTGTCCAAATAAAATTATTGTGATGACATAGTGCATCAATATACTCTGCACTTGCTAATGGATTAGTTGCTTGCAAACTAAACCACTTATCCAATACAAGACTCACTTGCTGCCAACGCTCATAAAACAAGCTTAAGCCCTCTTCCGCTTGCGGTGCATTATGATGAACCAATAAGGTTAAAGCAGCTTGCACACTGGTCATGCTTTCACCCAAGCGAACTTGATTAATTGCCCATTCAAAAGCAACAGTATCTTGAGCTTGTGCTAAATAAGAGAATAACAAATTATGTAATGCACGATGCCCCATAGCGTGTGCCGAAAAATCAAAACTAACCTCACCCTCATAACGATCTGCAATGGCCAAAAAATCATCACGAAATGATCTTCCTAACCAAGAACGCAACCTAGTCATAACAGCGAGCAACTCATCAACCCATAACACATCTAATTGCTGTGCACAGTAATCAAAACTCGGCAAGCGTAATACTTCAGCCAACCAACCTGCATCCAATTCAACATCTGTTAACATTGCACGTAATACAGGCGATAAATGATCTGGAGTTTCAAACTGCTTTTCTGCTCGCAAATCAGCAACACCAGACAAGATAATTGATAACCAAGCCTGCTGCCATCCTTCCCATCGATTAAACAAATCATCATCATATTGTGCTTGCCATAACCAATCGGCTAATGTTCGTTGCGATGTTAAAATAACAGGGGCAGAAAAATCACGCAACAAAGAGAGTTTAGGTTCTTGAAGCAGGCCTAAAAAAGAAAAACTTCCTTGAGCTGAATCTAACCATAGAACACCGTCAGTCTCACCCCACTGACCCTTACCAGAGGATAGTACGCAAGACTGACGCTCACCTTTCTTATTAAAAACAGCCAAAGAAATCGGAATTAATAACGGTTGAAAAGACACGGCATTGTGCAATGACTGCTCAAAACGAAGCACTAGTTCACCCGTTTCACTTGACCACTGTTGTATCACCTCTAAACGAGGAGTTCCCGACTGAGTATACCAAGCGTGCATTTGCGACAAATCAACACCATTCGCATCACTCATCGCCAAACGGAACTCATGCACAGTCACTGCCTGACCATCATGACGCTCAAAATATAAATCCATGCCTTTACGAAAACCGTCTTTACCTAGCAATGTTTGATAAATACGCACAACTTCAGCACCCTTTTCATAGACAGTTGCTGTATAAAAATTGTTCATTTCGATGTATGAAGCAGGCTGAATGGGATGCTGCAAAGGCG
Organism: Francisella tularensis subsp. holarctica; assembly: GCA_945874205.1. Taxonomy (GTDB): domain Bacteria; phylum Pseudomonadota; class Gammaproteobacteria; order Thiomicrospirales; family Thiomicrospiraceae. The sequence goes on along the minus strand of CAMCGI010000002.1, from coordinate 28,705 downwards.
AGGCATCTTCTGCAAACTGAATACTGCGTAAACCACGTACATCTTCAATGCGCTTTACTTTACCCAACAAGGTTTCTTCGGTGTATAACTGATCACGAAAAACCGTTAAGCCTTCTTTTAACGTCAACTGAAACCAATTACGACATGTAACCCGATTTCCTGTCCAGTTATGAAAATACTCATGCGCAATCACGCTATCAATATTAGTGTAGTCAACATCGGTTGCTGTTTGCGGGTCAGCTAACACAAAACGAGCATTAAAGACATTTAACCCCTTATTTTCCATAGCTCCCATATTAAAATCATCAACAGCAACAATCATATATCTGTCTAAGTCATAATAACGTCCAAAACGCTGTTCATCCCATTGCATCGCTTTTTCCAATGACACAAGCGCATGTTCACAACGTGCTGCGTGATGTTGTTTCACATAAACTTCTAATGAAACATTACGCCCTTCTGCTGTCAAAAACAATTTCTGCTGACAAACAAGTTCACCAGCTACTAAGGCAAATAAATAACACGGCTTGGGATGCGGATCCTGCCACTGAGCGTAATGCCACCCCATTTCTATCATTTCACCCTGTGCAACCAAATTACCATTTGATAATAAAACAGGAGCTAACGCTATAGGAGCCTCAATGCGCACTGAATAGGTTGCCATAACATCAGGACGATCACTAAAATAAGTAATACGACGAAAACCCTCAGCCTCACACTGAGTACAAAAAACACCATCTGATAAATATAAGCCTTCTAAACGTGAGTTAGCTTGTGGATTAATTTCTGTCTCTATTTCAATGACAGCCGAATTTTGTTCAATTGTTAATAATAACTGCTCATTGTTACATTGATAATCAGCGTCAGATAATAGAACCCCATTAACAGCGACAGAATGTAGTACTAACTCTTCGCCCATTAAAGTCAATATATTAGAAACAAGCACAGCGGGATTACGCTTAATAGTCAATCGACTATATACCCGAGTTTGTGTTGGATGCAATACAAAGCGCAAGTCGATTGTCTCCACTAAAAAATGAGGAGGCTGGTAATCTGCTAAATATTTTGGCATCATTATGGTTGCTGTCATGGTGTTTTAAACTCAAGGGGTAGAGGTAGAAGACTTTTATCTATTGATGATAAGTTAAGTAGAATGGTCTATTATAATAGATAAGAAAAATACGACACAAAAAAAAGCCTTCTTGGTTTCCCAAGAAGGCTTTTTATTGATTCGAGACAATAAAAATTACTGTACAACGAACTCTACACGACGGTTTTTAGCCCAAGCTGACTCATCATGACCTTCAACAGCAGGACGCTCTTCACCAAAGCTCACTAGCTTGATACGGTTAGCAGCAACACCATTTGCTTTCAACACGTCAGCAACAGAAGCCGCACGACGCTCACCTAAGCTTAGGTTATATTCACGAGTACCACGTTCGTCACAATTACCTTCTAAAGTAACAGACTTAGATGTATTAGCATTCAAGTAAGAAGCTTGAGCTTTAATAACTGGCATAAATTCAGCTTTAATTTCAGCACGATCAAAATCAAAATATACTTTTTCACCGATTGCAGCCGCACGATCAGCGCCAGCGCCAACAACAGGAGTAGCAGGTGCTGCAGTTGTTTTAGTGCCTTCTTCTGTTGGTGTAGAAGAACAACCAGCCAATACTAGACCAGCAACAGCCATAGCAAATAGATTCAATTTAGTCATAACATACCCTCTTGAGTCAAAAAATAAATAACAAATTTAGTTAAAAATAACAATTATGTGCATAGCATAACCAATTTGTTGTAAAAAAACAACAGGTAAAGCACTTTTTACACATAATAAAAAACCCAACCGATTGGCTGGGTTTATAATTTGGTGGGTTGTGCAGGATTCGAACCTGCGACCAATTGGTTAAAAGCCAACTGCTCTACCGACTGAGCTAACAACCCGTTTTGTTATTCGCCTATTATAGCTTCTATTAAAATTTTTGCAAGCATTAATTTGCTATTTTAAATATTATTACGGCTGATAGCGCGTCACATCTGCTAACGCTGCCTGAGAAAACCCTTCAGCACGCAGGCGACAAGCATCACAACGACCACAAGCTCGACCCAATTCATCTGCCTGATAGCAAGATACCGTCTGACTAAAATCAACACCCAAAGCTGTTCCCGTACGAATAATATCTGCTTTTGATAAATATTGTAATGGCGCATGAATTTTAAAAGGTAGCCCTTCAACACCTGACTTAGTAGCTAAATTAGCTAACTGCTCAAAAGCAGCAATAAACTCTGGACGACAATCTGGATAACCAGAATAATCAACGGCATTCACACCAATAAAAATATGCTGTGCTTGCAATACTTCTGCTAACGCTAATGCATAGGATAAAAATACAGTATTGCGTGCTGGAACATATGTTAAAGGGATGCCTTTTGCTAATGATTCAGGAATTGCAATATTTTTATCTGTTAACGCTGAGCCACCCATTTGTGCTAAATCAATATTAACAACACGATGACTCGCAGCACCTAGCACACGTGCGATATTAACAGCTGCATCTAACTCAGCAGCATGTCGTTGACCATAATTAAAGCTGACCGCATGACACAAATAACCTTGCGCTTGCGCCATTGCTAACGTCGTTACTGAATCTAACCCACCCGACAAAAGGACAATTGCCTGCAACGGCTTTATAGATGAATCATTGATCATTATTTTTTAGCGTCACTATTTGCTTTAAGTGCTACTAAACTTTTATCCGCTTGCTTTGCAATCGAACTATCAGGAAAACGTTTTTTTACATCCTCAAAGACAGCTTTAGCTTCCTTAGTTTTATTCAGCTCAAGATAACATTGACCTTCTTTCAAAAGTGCCTCCGCTATTTTTGGTCCTTCCAACTTAGTTGATTGCGCATAGGCTTTTAATGCTAGGTCAAATTTTCGACCTACAAAATAGGTTTCACCTAACCAATAATAGGCGTTGCCAGACTGATCTGTTTCAGGATATTTTTCTAGATAATCCTTAAATAATTTTCCCGCTTCAGGATATTTCCCTGCCATCAATTGCTCAAATGCTTTTTTGTACGCAGCCTGAGCAGCCTCCGTATCTGAAGACGATGAAGTGATTGCTATTTTAGATCCATCTTTATTGGCATCCAGTGTGGATGATGCTGAAGCAGATGTTGAGAAGCTTGCTAATTTTTTCTCTAACTCCGCCACTTTTGCTTCTAGGACATGGATACGCTCCACATCACGCTCCAAACGATCCATACGATCTGCTGAATCTTCTAACTGACGTTCCATACGGTTAAATTTTTCATTAACAAAACCTAACATGCCTACTTCAGCAGTAGCAGCCTGCGGTTGAACATATGGAGTTTGGCTTTGTATATTAGGATTATACTCAATAACCTCTGCACGTTCTGCATAAACTGCACTTGTTAAAAACAAACTTATTGCAATAAAGAAAGACAATTTTTGTTTTATTTTCATTGAGCTACTCCTAAAAATACTTTTATTTATTCACACAAATTATTGTGGGAACTTTAACTCAACACGACGATTTAACGCCCAAGAAGATTCATCATGACCTTCAGCAGCTGGTTTTTCTTCACCAAAACTTACCACTCTAATACGAGAAGCGGGTAAACCAGAAACAATCAGTGCATCACGCACCGCTTTCGCACGTCGCTCACCTAATGCCATATTGTACTCACTACTACCGCGCTCATCACAATGACCCTCTAGCACAGCATTAAGCATTGGCTTAGTTGCTAAAAAGCGAGCATAATGCGACACAATTGCCTGTCCTTTAGAATCTAAACTAAATTGATCAAGATTAAAATATATTGTGGGTTGAACACCACCTACAGCATAATTTTTTTCATCTTCCAATGCTGCCATTGCACCGAGTGTGTTTAAATCAATTCCTTTTAAACCACCACCATTCAGCCCATTTGCACCCATACCATCAACAATAGTTGCTTTATTACCATTTAAACTATCATCAACAGGTGGATCTGAACACGCTGCTAACAGTATAGATAAAGTAGATACGAGTGCAATACGTGACAATGTGTTATTCATTTTTTATTTCCTCTATTTTATTCTAACGATGCTATTTACTGTGTACCAACCAAAGGACCCCACGCTGGATCTCTTACATCGCCACTAATATTCAACTTTGTAAAAGCACGACCATTACGAGATAAGACAGCAATCGTACCACCACGATAATCATTATAAGAATAAGCAATCATATCACTATTTGGTGAAAAACTAGGTGACTCATCACTGCCTGTATTTGAAATAACCTTTGATTCATTACTGACTAAATCTTGTGTTGTAATTTTAAACCCGCCCACATCTTGACGTACATACGCCAGATAATGACCATCTGAAGATGCAGTGGGACGTGCATTGTATTTTCCATCAAAAGTAACGCGTTTTACATCACGAGGGCTTGATAAATCTGCTTTAAAGACTTGTGGCTGACCACGACGATCTGAGTTAAAGTAAATGGAACGTCCATCAGGAGACCAGGTTCCCTCTGTTTCAATAGCGGAATCAAAAGTTAGTTGTGTTAATGCTTTAGTCGCCACATCCATGACGTAAATATCAGGATTCCCACCCTTAGATAACGTCATTAACAAACTTCTTCCATCTGGAGACCAAACAGGCGCACTGTTAATACCATTAAATGACGCAACACTTTGGCGTAAGCGACCATCTAAACTTTGAATAATAATTTCTGGCTTACGATTTTCAAATGTAACATATGCTAAACGCGTTGCATCAGGAGACCAACTAATTGACATAAGCGGCATATAAGAACGTAGAATCGTTCTAGGAGCAAAACCATCAGAATCAGCAACCTCTAGCAAAAACATTTTACGTTTTCCAGCTGAACGATCAATGCGCACATATGCCATACGCGTATCAAAAGCACCACCACGCCCCGTAATTGCCGTGTATACCGCATCAGACATTTGATGTGCAGCAGTACGCAACAATTGACCCGAAACACCATTCCAACGACGCGCAACTAACTCTTGATTATTTAAACTATTAATTAATCGCATATCAACTTGAAACATGTCAGAACCTTGCTGACGAACCTCACCAATCACAACAAAATCTTGTGCTACTTTACGCCAATAGTCTAAATCCAAATCACCCACTATTTTAGCAGGAGACATTTCTGACTCTTTCATGGCATTAAAACGACCAGAACGTGATAAATCATCACGCACAATTTGAGCTAAATTGTAGTCAGCACTTGCAATAAGTGCTTGCCCCTTAAATGGCGCAACAGCAATAGGATAAGACTGCTCTGTTCCACCTGTAATTTCAATACGTACAGGATCTTCTGCCTGAGCTTGCGCAACAAAAAAAGCACTAGCTAACAAAAATCCTATTTTCAATACATAATTGACCTGTTCTAACTTCATTACTGTCTCCAACTGTTATTGTGGTCGGAAGATAAAAATCAACTCGCCCTTAAAAATTTCATCTGATGGTGCTTTAGGAAGAGGTGAAGCTCGCCTTACTGCTAACTCAACAGAACGTTTATAGGCATCAGAAACATCACCTTGACACCCTTTTACCCGAACCTCACTCACGACACCCTCACGTGACTGACGTACATAAACATCACATGAACCTGCCTCATTCGACTCACGAGTCCATGCACGACGCACTTTTTCACCAATTGCGCTCACCCATGTTGCCGTTTCACGTTGTACCATAGCCACATTAGCAGAGCGAGCTTCCGCATCACGTTCTGCTTGTAACGCTTTTTTTAATGATGCCTCGCGCGTAGCTTGCTCTTTTGCTTCGCGTGCTTTACGCTCACTATCTGCCATTTCTTTCGCTTCTTGCTCAAGCTTATGCTTTAATTCTGTTTCTGCTTTTTTCTTAGCATCCTCTTGCTTTTTAACTTCTTCTGCTTTCTTTTTATCTTCTTCAGCACGCCTCTGTTCATCTAGCTTTTTCTTAGCGTCTTCTTGCTTTTTGACTTCTTCCGCTTTCTTTTTATCTATTTCTTGTTGCAACTTTTTCTGATCTTCTATTTTTTTCTTATCTTCTTCAAGTGCTTGTTTTTGCTGCTCAACTTTTTTTTGCTCTTCAATTTGTTTTTTTTCTAAAATACGTTGTTGTTCAACTTTTTGTTGTTCTTGCGCTTTTTTTTGCTCTTCAACTTTCTGTTGTTCTTGTGCTTTCTTTTGTGCTTCTAACGCTTCAGCAGCTTTATCGACTTCTGGCACCTTAGGTTTAACTGGCTCTGGTAACGGCTCTGCCACAGGTTCAGGCTTACTTGGTTTTTGCTTACTCGGTTCTGGCGTCTCGGGTTTAACTTGATCTAACTGTAATTGACGAACTTGTTCTTGTATTACTTTAGTATCGTAAACTTGTGCTTTGACAATATCTGCATCAGAAATATCAGCCAACACTTCATTTGCCTGAATAATCTTAGGTGCATAATCGTAAATAAAAAAAGAAAAAACACCAATATGCACAACTACAGCAAGACCTGTTGCCCATGGATGTCGTCTCATAAAAGCCCACACGATTAATGCTTCTCCGCTTTAATAGAATCAGTCATTAAACCAACATCATCAACACCCGCCTGCTTAAGCGTAACAAACAACTGCACGACAAAGCCATATGCTGCGGCTTTATCACCACGCAACAACACTAATGTGTCAGGTTTTTGGGTTTTGCGGGTTTTAATCATTTCTACAATTGTTGGCACATCCAATGCAGTACCCTGAACAATATTCAGATAATACTTACCATCCGCATCCACTGTAATAATAATGGGAATGTTTTTTGCCTGATCCAATTTTTGAACTTTCTTTGTCTCTGGCAAGTCGACTTTAACACCCTGCTGAATTAACGGTGCAGTGATCATAAAAATAATCAGCAAAACCAACATCACATCAATAAAAGGAACGACGTTAATTTCAGCTTTTAATTTATGCTTTCGTCCACTACGAAAAGATGAACTCATGCTCATTAAACTGTCTCTGCTTTATCACTTTTATAGGCTTGGCGCTGTAAAATTGTCAAAAATTCCTGCGCAAAATTTTCATAACTATTTAATAAACGATCCGAAGTCACGCTCAGTTTATTGTAGGCAACTACAGCTGGAATAGCAGCAAATAAGCCCATTGCAGTGGCAACTAACGCTTCCGCAATACCAGGTGCAACCATTGCTAATGTCACTTGTTCAGCAGCTGCAAAAGCAACGAATGAGTTCATAATACCCCATACAGTACCAAATAACCCAATATAAGGGCTCACAGAGGCAACAGTTGCTAAAAAGGGCAAGCGTGTTTCCATTTGATCTAGCTCGCGACCAAAAGCTACTTTCATAGCACGTTGCGCCCCCTCAATGATTTCAGATGCTTCAATACCAGACTGTTTCTTTAATCGAAAAAACTCTTTGAATCCAACCGAAAAAATCGCATACATACCACGCTGTTCTAATCCTAATGAAGAGGTATAGGTATAAAAACTAGTTAAATCATGGCTTGACCAAAAAGCATTTTCAAAGGTTTTTGTTTGCTTTTCTGCTTGACGAAACTCCCATGATTTAGCAAAAATAACTGCCCATGACGCAATGGATACAAAAACCAAAATCGCCATAACAATTTGCACAATCGTGCTTGCATCCCCTACCAGTTGAACAATCGACAATTCAGCGTTAGCGCTCACCTTAAAACTCCTTCAAATGCTTGTTGTAGCTGCTGCCCAAATGCGCTCGGGCGACCCGAAACCTCATCTACACAAGCAATAGTTACTTCACATTCACACAAAACATCGTTTTGACGCAATACCTGTTGTGTAAACATAATTTTTGCCTTGCCTAAGTGTTTAATATTCACACTGACTTGCAAGGCTTCGTTAAATTTTGCGGGCTTTCGATAATGTACAGACAAGCTATGCACCATCAATAAAAGACCCGCTTCTTCTCTTAATTGATCTTGTTCGACACCCAACGCACGCAACCACTCGGTACGCGCACGCTCCATAAATTTGAGATAATTAGCGTAATAAACCACACCACCTGCATCCGTATCTTCATAGTAGACACGTACTGGCCAATTAAAATGAGTCATTTTAGCACTTCCTGCATCATCAAACCAAGATGTTGATAGGATAAAGGTAAAGCAATACGTCCACGCGTTGTCCGTTGAATCATACCAAGCTGCATTAAAAAGGGCTCAATTACATCCTCTAACGTGCCTTTATCCTCACCTAATGCCATTGCAAGTGAGTCTATTCCTGCAGGTCCACCTGAAAATTTATGAATAAGTGTTTCTAAATAACGAACATCCATTTTATCTAATCCCATCTCATCCACTTGCAATAACTCTAAAGCAATCATAGCAATAGACTGTGAAATAAACCCATCACTATGTACTTGTGCATAATCACGTACTCGCTTAAGCAATCGATTAACAATTCGCGGTGTACCACGTGCACGACGTGCAATCTCTAACGCCCCTGCATCATCCATCGGCACAAGCAAACGATTGGCATTATGAGTAACAATTGTCGATAACTCATCTATCGAATAAAACTCTAAGCGTTGCGCGATACCAAATCTATCACGTAAAGGTGAGGTAAGCATGCCAGCTCGTGTTGTTGCTCCCACTAAAGTGAACGGGGGCAAGTCAATTTTAACACTTTGCGCTGCAGGTCCTTCACCAATCATAATATCGATATGAAAATCTTCCATTGCAGGATAAAGTATTTCTTCTACAACAGGATTAAGCCTATGAATTTCATCAATAAACAAAACATCGAATGGTTCAAGTCGTGTGAGCATTGCAGCTAAATCACCTGCACGCTCTAACACAGGACCTGATGTCTGACGCAACCTAGTACCCATTTCATTCGCTAAGACTTGTGCCAAGGTTGTTTTACCTAAACCAGGTGGACCATATAGTAAAACATGATCCATCGCCTCTTTACGAGCACGGGCAGCTTGCACAAACGTCTTTAATTGATCACAAACTGCTTTTTGTCCAATATACTCAGCAAAACGTTGCGGACGCAAGGAAGGAGCAAGTGCAAAATCTTCTTGTTGCACTTGATTAGTGAGAATACGATCAAACTCCATGGTCATAATATTATCTGCAAAGCACGTTTTATATTGTCGCTCAAAGAAAGCCCATCTTGCCATGAACGCTCAACACGCGTCATCGCCTCTGCTTGCTTATACCCTAATGCCTCAAGCGCTTGCACAATCTGGTTACGTTGATACTGATCTTCAATGATAACGCTAGTAGCAAGTGCCACGCACGCATTTTTTATGACAAAACGATCTAATAAAACATCAACTAATGACGCTAACTCAAGCACTAGGCGCTCAGCTGTTTTTTTACCAACACCAGGGATTTTAATTAAAACACTGACCTGCTTATCGCGTACGGCTTGCACAAAAGCATCAACTGACAATGAAGACAAAATACCCAAAGAAAGTTTAGGACCAACACCGTTTACTTTAACCAATAGACGAAACAGTGCTCTTTCTTTTTCCGTTGCAAATCCATAAAGTAACAGCGCATCTTCTCGCACAACCATTTCGGTTAGCAAGATTGTTTCTTCACCAAGCACACCGAGTTGCTCAAAAGTAGACAAAGGAACTTCAACAGAATAACCGACACCAGCAACATCAATAATAACCCACGGCAATATTTTTTCAGCTAACTGCCCTCGCAAACGCGCAATCATACAGATACTCGTGACATAAAAGCTGACAACTTAGCGTGCGTCAATCCACAGGCTAACGCATCTGCAGCATCTTCAGAGGGAGACTCTGATAATCCTAATAGTTGCACTACCATGTACTGAACCTGAGTTTTAAGCGCATGACCTTTTCCAACGACAGCACTTTTAATTTGGGTTGGTGAGTATTCTGCAATGTTAAGCCCTTCTTTAGCAGCAGCTGCCATTATAACACCGCGTGCCATGCCTAGTTTAATGGCTGACTGCGGGTTTTTATACACAAAGGGACTTTCTATCGCAAGAACATCTGGTTTAAATTGTGCGATTAACGTCGCAATACCTTCTTGCAGGTACAATAATCGTTGTGCATCGGACAAGTGCGTGACATTAATACTGCCCGAAACAATATATCTTGGCGTAAAACGCGAAACATCAATCACACCAAAACCTGTAATCCGAAAGGCAGGATCAATACCCAAAATTCTCATGTACAATCAAAACCAGCATAAAATATTTTTCATTATACCGCGATTACATAAAAATTAAGACATGGCATTAAGTTCTAACACGATATACTTAAAATAAGTCATCATCTCCGCCACTATCCACTGCTGCTTCTGGTGCGGCTCCAATTGAATGTCCTGTCGCACCATCAAAAAACTTTTCTGGCTCAATGATGATGATAACACCTTCTGAGCCAACGTGTGCAATCCCCTGAATCATACGATTATGGCTATCATCACCAATACTACCAACAGAATCAATATTCTCTTCTCTAATATCACGCACTTCATCTACTTCATCTACCAACAACCCTAAAATTTGGTCTTGTTGTTCAATAATAATAATACGAGAAAAATCAGTCACAACACCAGAATAAAGTTTAAAGAACTGTCGTGTGTCTAACACAGTAACAATAACGCCTCGAACATTAATAACACCAAGAACATCATATGGCGACCCCGGAACAGGACGTATTTCACCAACTCTCAATACTTCTCTCACCCGCTGCACATTGATACCATATTTTTCAGTATCTAACTGAAACAATACACAGCGAATATAACTGCCTTCATATTCTTGATCATCATCAGCATTAGAGCTGGTATCAAATAAATTTCCTACTGACATTACATTTTTCCTAGTTATACTTAGAACCGACTCATCATGCCAGGTAAGTCAAGAATTAAAGCAATACGCCCATCACCTGTAATGGTTGCACCTGCATAACCTTTTGAACCTTGCAACTTCGTCCCTAATGGTTTAATTACAACCTCTTCTTGACCGCGAACATGATCAACAATTAATCCAATAACTGCCATACCTACATTGACAATGACTACCTTAGAGTGATCTAAATTATCACCGTGTGTCGTGGGTGACAACCACTCACGCATAAAATATAAAGGAATGCTTCGAGCACGCAACCGAACCATCATTCGACCATCAATTTTATTAGTCTGTGAAGCATCATAATCAAAAATTTCTTGCACTGCAGTGAGTGGAATTGCATAGTTAAACGCACCAATACCCACCATTAGTGTTGGTAGAATCGCCAATGTTAATGGTACACGGATATTAATACGCGATCCTTCACCCAATACAGAATGAATATCAATACCACCATTAAGCTTGGTAATTGTTGTTTTCACCACATCCATACCAACACCACGCCCTGAAATATCAGAGATCTCGGTTTTGGTAGAAAATCCAGGTAATAAAATCAACTCAAACGCTGCTTTGTCTTCCATTTGTGCAGCAGTAGCCGCATCAATTAAGCCTTTTTCAACTGCCTTGCGACGTAACAGTGCTGCATCCATACCCTTACCATCATCTGTGATGCTTAGTAAGATATGATCGCCCTCTTGCTGCGCTGAAAGCACTAGCTTACCAACACGCGATTTACCGCCCATTTCGCGCTCATCAGGCATCTCAATACCATGATCGACTGCATTTCGAACCAAGTGAACAAGTGGATCAGCTAATGCTTCAACCAGATTTTTATCTAAATCCGTCTCTTCACCCAACATTTCCAAATCAATCTCTTTACCGAGCTTACGTGCCAAGTCACGAACAACACGAGGAAAACGTCCAAACACTTTCTTAACGGGCTGCATACGAGTCTTCATCACTGAAGCTTGCAAGTCCATCGTAACATGGTCAAGATTAGCAACAGCGGCAGCAATTTCTTCATTTTGTAATGTTGAGCGTAAGTTTAGCAAGCGATTGCGAACCAAAACTAATTCACCAACAAGATTCATAATTTCATCAAGACGCTTAGTATCAACACGAACAGTCGAGTCTGCTTCTTCTGTTGGCTTTCCTAACACTTTTGGCGTTGCTTTTGGTGCTGGCTTGCTTACCGCTGCTACCACAGGAGCGGTGTGCACCTCTTCAACTTTTGATAAAGCACCCACTGACCGCGCTGCATCAACTGCAGCTTCTTGTGCACTTTTACCTGAATTGAGTGAGACAAGCATTGCTTCAAATTCATCTTCAGTAATTGCACCATCTGGATCTAATCCTGGTGCAAGCGTTAATTTATTTTTTGTAGCAACGGGAGCTTCTTTAACACTAATTTGATCACGTTGATTAAGTAATGCTTCAAATTCATCATCTGACATATCTCCATCTGGATCAACGCCTTCTGGTAAAGCAAGCTTTAAGACGGCAGGTTGCGCAGCCACAGGAGTTGGCATTGCTTCAACAGTGCTAACTCCCTTAACGGCAGCGTCAAGTTGCGCCAATAACGCAGGATCTGCACTATCGAGCTCTCGCTCACCCACCTGCAAAGCATGAATCATCGCGCCAATAGCATCATACGCCTGCAAAATAATGTCTGCATTTTCGCTAGAATATTGACGTTCGCCATTACGAATTTTATCAAATAAATTTTCAGCTCGATGACACAATTCAATAAGCGGTGTCACGCCAATAAAACCTGCGCCACCCTTAATAGTATGAAAACCACGAAAAATAGCATTTAGTAAATTGGCATCTAATGGGTTTTGTTCTAACTCTACCAATTGCTCATTTAAATTTTCGTACAGCTCACCAGCTTCTACTAAAAAATCTTGTAAAATATCTTCATCCACGACTCGACTCCTCGCTATCGTTCAAGTCGTAATGACTTGCTTGTACTATCTAACACACTACTACAAGCAAAAGACGTACCAATTTATATCCCTAGTGTACTCAAAAATTCATCAACATCATCTTGTTTATCAATTCTACCTGTTTTCTCACTTGCTAAGGTCGCTGGACCAAACCCTTGAGAACCATTAGCAGACTCACTAGATTGTTCAACAGTACCATTAGATAATAATGACAAATCCGCCATGACACGCTTAAGCACTTGTCCTGTTAAGTCTTGATACCCTTGCGTCATTAAGATTTGCATTAGTCGTTGCTGTAGTTGATCTAATTGCACTAACATTTGTGGAAACAAGTCAATACCCAGCATTTCAACCTTAACATTTTTCTGCTGCCCCATATCAATCAATGCTTTTAACTCACCGATAATCGCTAGACTATCTTCAGTATCTGCCAAAGTTTGTTGAACAGCAGTTTCTTTTGTTGACATTACATAAACTAAACGCTCTTCAATTTCTTTAAGAACAACTTGAAATTCCGCCATTGTAATCACCAAAATAAAGATAATAAAAAACCCGCCTAATGGCGGGTAACAAAATACAAATTAACCAATACGTTCAAATATTTTCTGAATTTTTTCATTCAGTGTCGCAGCTGTAAAGGGTTTAACAATATAACCATTCACACCAGCCTCAGCTGCTTCTAAAATTTGGCTTCGTTTTGCTTCTGCTGTAATCAATAAAAAAGGAGTATCTTTAAATCTTGGATCGGCTCGGACTTTGCGCAAAAAATCAATACCTGTCATATTTGGCATATTCCAATCAGAAACAATAAAATCGTAACCCCCAGCAGCCACAAGCGCATCCCAAGCTAACACACCATCCTCTGCCTCTGAAAAATCACTAAAACCCAATTCTTTTAGTAGGTTTTTTACAATACGTCGCATTGTAGAAAAGTCATCTACAACTAAAATACGCATATCACGATTGATTGCCATAGCGGATATCAACTCCTTATTTAATCTAGTTACTATTCTATCCAATCTTTAAGACGCGCTCGAACACGCACCAAGGCTTGACCATGGATTTGACAAACACGAGATTCGCTTACCCCTAATACTTCGCCAATTTCTTTTAGGTTCAATTCTTCATCATAGTATAATGACATAACAAGCTGCTCTCGTTCAGGCAAACTTGCAATCGCTGCTACTAAATGCTGCTGAAATTGTGACTGCATTAAATCCTGCATCGGCTCAGCATCATCAGCGGCATCTTGCAGTGACAACTGATCTTCTGATAAATCTTCATTATCAGGTGTATCTATCGACAAAACTTGGGTTGTCACTGAATCTTGCAGTGTTTGATGATAAGTTTCCAAATCAACACCTAATTCAGCCGCAACTTCTTCATCACGTGCTTCTCTGCCCGTTCTTGCTTCGACAATTCTTACTGCTTCTGATACTTCACGTGATTTACGATGAACCGAACGTGGTGTCCAATCACCCTTACGAATTTCATCCAACATAGCACCACGAATACGAATACCCGCATATGTTTCAAAACTGGCACCTTGACTTGCATCATATTTTTGCATTGCTTCGAGCAAACCAATCATGCCAGATTGAATCAAATCATCAACTTGAACACTTGAAGGCAAGCGTCCTTTTAGATGATAAGCAATACGTTTAACCAAACCCATATAATCTTCGATATTACGAACGGGTGTTTCATGCTGTTTTTGAATTTGAGCATATGCCCGCGCTGGTGTCATAATTTATCGAATACCTGATTGTACTAATCGCTCAACAAAAAACTGCAAATAGCCGCTTGGACCTGCTGGCATTGACCAGCTTAATACCTCGCGTGCTAATGCACCCAATGCCTTCCCAGCAGGACTAAATGGTTTAGTTAAAACCACTGCACTCTGCTGTTGAATAGCGGCTCTTAAATTCGGGTCAAAAGGAATAGAACCCGCATATGAAAGCTGAATATCAAGAAAGCGTTCACATACTGCTGCAATCTTATCAAAAAGTACCTCACCTTGGGAATTTGATTGTGTCATATTTGCAATAATTCGTACTTTTGATACACCATACTCACGATTCAGCACTTTAATTAACGCATATGCATCAGTAATAGAGGCTGGCTCATCACAAACAACCACTAGGGTTTCCATAGAAGCACGGCAAAAACTAAGCACAGTATCAGAAATACCTGCGGCAGTATCAATCAATAAAATATCAACGTCTTCAGAAAGTTCAGAAAAAGCCTGAATCAATCCAGCATTTTCTGTAGTTGATAAGCTTGCCATGCGACGAATACCTGAAGCACCTGGAATAATTTTAAGCCCACTTGGACCTTCAATCATAATATCTTTTAAGCTATGTGAACCATCAAGCACATGTGACAAATTAAATGGTGCACGCAATCCCAACAAAACATCCACATTTGCCATACTCATATCAGCATCAAGTAAACATACTCGCTCACCCATTTTAGCTAAAGCTACGCCTAAATTTACCGAAATACTGGTCTTTCCTATGCCACCTTTACCACCTGTTACAGCAATTGTTTTGACTGGGCGTTGCTGAGACAACCCTCTTAATCCCGCAGCTTGATCTTCAAACATCTGTTATCTCCCGACCGAGTCCATAATGAACGCCCTCGAGTTGTGTATCACCACGAGTTCGTCCCATCGCAATTGCTTGATCAAGCAAGTCTCGTGCCGAAATGGGTGATAAGTCTTCAGGAACACGCTGACCATTTGCACAGTAAGCTAACGGTAAACGATTTTCTGCCATTAATGTTACCGCTGCGCCAAGCAAGGTAGCCTCATCTAATTTCGTTAAGATACAACCAATTGGCTTAAGTTTACCAAAAGCCAACATGATTTCACGCATAACACTTAACTGAGTTGCAGCTGATAATACTAATAATGATTTAATATTTCCAGTACCATCATCTAAGCTTTCTGCAAGATATTCTTGTAATCGTGCATCACGCTGACTTAACCCAGCGGTGTCGACTAATATTAATTTTTTATTAGAAAGATTATCTAACAATCTAAAAAACTCACCGGGTGTACTAGCTGCATACAGTTGAACACCAATTAGGTCCGCATAAATTTTAAGCTGTGCTTGTGCTCCAATTTTATACGTATCTAGCGTTACCATAGCACACTCAGCTGTACCATAGCGCAATACATATCGTGCAGCTAATTTAGCAATTGTTGTTGTTTTTCCCACGCCTGTAGGACCAACTAAAGCAATAACACCACCCATTTCAAGCAAACCATCTTGTAATGTAGGCATATTAGTCAGTAAATCCGCTTGCAATGCACGCCAATCAGCTTCAATATCATTAGACGTTGGTGAGTTATCAACAAGTGTTCGACATAAATCCCAACCCAACCCCATTGCAGACAACCGTTTAAGCAAGGTAATTTTATCAGGAGATTGAACTTGTGTATTTTGCCACGCAAAAGCAGACAATTGCTGTTCTAACATAGAACGCAATTGTTTTAACTCTTGATGCATACCTGTAACATCAGGATAGCTTTTAGTTGACGATAATAATGGCTTGCTTTGCGGTGTAAAGTTTGACCTTATCGGTGCTTCATCTCTTGTCGATGCAAAAGGCTTTACTGTTGACTCACTATCTATCGCTGCCGTCACCTCAACACTATCATCTAATTGACGCGTTGACATAATGACAGCATCATCACCTAATTCAGTGCGAACCATATTCATGGCCTGACGCATATTGGCAGCAACAAAGCGTTTAATTCGCATAACTAATCCTTATCCAATGGCAGCAAAAACATTAATTTGCCTACTTTCTGGAACTTCACTATAAGACAAAACAACTAAAGAGGGGAGTGAATAACGGAACAATCGCGCTAATGGCGCTCTTATAAATGGATTCACCAGTAAAATTGCAGCTTTACCCTGCATTCCCCGTTCTTGAACTTGAACATTCAAAGACTGACTCAATTTTTCTGCTAAACTTGGCTCAATTGCTAACTGCCCCTCAGGAGCACCTTGCATTGATTTAAGTAAAATTTGTTCCAAATTCGGCTCTAAGGTCATCACTTCGATGACATCACCAAGTCCAGGGATATTTTGTAAAATAAACTTACCCAATGCTGTACGAACATGCACAGTCAACTGATTTGGATCTTTTATCTGACTGCCTCTTTCTAGTAATGTTTCCAAAATTGTTCGCATATCACGTACTGGAACATGTTCACGTAATAAATTTTGTAATACTTGGACAATAGAAGATATAGGCACATCCTTAACAACTTCCTCTACTAACTTACTAGCAGTTCCTTTAAGTCGTTCTAAAAGCTGTTGAACTTCTTCTAATCCTAATAACTCATCGGCATTATCTTGCAATATTTGACTTAAATGCGTTGCAATAACAGTACCCGAGTCGACAACAGTATACCCCAATGTTTGTGCTTGGTCACGATCCTGTTTACTAATCCATACTGCTTCCAAACCAAAAGTAGGATCTTTAACAGCAATTCCGTTGAGCTCACCATACACTTGACCTGAGTTAATGGCTAAATCTCTCTCGGGGTACACATCACCCGAACCTAGGGTAACGCCCATCATACTAATACGATACTGATTAGCGCTTAAATCTAAATTATCGCGAATATGAACAGGAGGAACTAAAAAACCTAACTCTTGCGATAACTTGCGTCGCACGCCTTTAACTCGCTCTAACAGCTGCCCATCTTGCGCCGTATCAACCATTGGAATGAGACGATATCCAATTTCCAATCCTAACGTATCCACTTGTTGTACATCATCCCATCCCAAATCAGGTGGTTTTGCAAAAGTCTCCTCTACCTCAGCAACAGCAGGTGCTTGTGCAGCCTGTTTTTTCTTATTCATTAGCCACCAAGCACCAGCACCACTAATAGCTGCTAGCGATAAAAAAGCTAAATTAGGCATACCTGGAACAACACCAATTAATGCCATAATACCTGCTGAAATGGCTAAGGGTTTAGGGTCGTTTAATAATTGATCAGATATTTGATCTGACATTAGCCGATCATCAGCATTTCGCGTCACCATTAGAGCCGCTGCAACAGAAAGCAATAACGCAGGAATTTGTGCGACTAAACCATCACCAATGGTTAATAGTGTATAGGTCTCTACTGATTGACCAAAAGGCAAATCATGTTGTGCCATACCAATGATAAATCCACCAATAATATTGATGAATAGGATAATAATACCCGCAATCGCGTCACCACGAACAAACTTACTCGCACCATCCATCGAACCATAAAAATCAGATTCACTTGCTACTTCTTTACGACGAGCCTGCGCCTGTTCTTGTGAAATCAAACCCGCATTTAAGTCTGCATCAATTGCCATTTGTTTACCAGGCATCGAGTCTAACGCAAAACGCGCACTCACCTCAGCAACACGTCCCGCGCCCTTGGTAACAACAACAAAGTTAATAACAATCAAAATCGCAAAAACAACCAAACCAACGGCATAGTTACCACCGATAACAAACTCGCCAAATGCTTCAATTACATGACCTGCCGCCGCTCCACCATTATGACCTTCCATCAAAATGATACGCGTAGAGGCAATATTAAGAGCCAAACGTAATAACGTTGTTACCAATAAAATAGTAGGGAAAACAGCAAAATCTAACGGTTTTTTAGCATAGACGGTTACCATCAAAACCATCAGTGACAAAGCAATGTTAAAAGTGAATAGAATATCCAACATAAAAGCAGGCATAGGCAAAATCATCATTGCTAACAAGGCAACAACGATTACAGGCGTTCCCATCCCGCTAGGTGACGCTAATTTAGTTTGGGCTATAAGCTTTTGCCAATCCATACTCAGACAAAAACCTGACTAATAAAATTACTATATATCATGTCTGTCATTATACCAATCCTAGACTAATTCACCAAGATAATCAGGGTGCTTGTTTTAAATCATCTGGAATAGCTATATTAGAAAAATCTGGCATTGTCGAAGTCTTTTTTTCACGCAATTGATAAACTGTTGCTAAAATTTGTGCTACTGCATTAAATAACGAGCGCGGAATAACTTGCCCAATTTCACTATTGTAATAAAGTGCACGTGCTAAAGCAGGTGATCTAACGATTTGAATGTTATTTTGTTGAGCAATGACTCGAATTTGTGCTGCTATAAAATCGATTCCCATTGCTAACACTTTGGGGGCTGTATCGCCTGTTGTAGCATCATATTGCAATGCCACTGCATAATGTTCTGGATTAGTAATAATAACATCGGCACTAGGGACATCTTGCATCATTCGTCGTTGTGCCATTTCTCGTTGCATGCGACGAATACGTCCTTTAATTTCGGGACTACCTTCCGTTTGTTTATATTCATCTTTAATCTCTTGTAACGTCATTTTCATTTCTTCTGCATTGCTCCACAACTGATAAGGCGCATCAATTAATGCAATAACCACTAATCCTAAACTCATTACTAAAAAAGCTTGCACCAATAATGAGCCTGCATTCGTCATCCCCTCTATCACCTCAACAGCGCCCAACAATCGTAATTCGTTCAATGTGCTGTACAAAAACAAAATAGCAATCGCACTCATAAGCACAAACTTTAATAATGCTTTTAATAATTCAACTAGCGCTTTTAATGAAAACATGCGTTTAATCCCACTAATAGGATTAAGCTTAGAAAACTTTGGTGACATTACCTCGGTACTAAATAACCATCCACCCACTAAAATATTAGATAAAACAGCCATCATTAGCATCGCGATCATAAAAGGCATCACCATCCATAATGCTGTTTTTAATTGTGCAAATACCAAGTCAGCTGCTTTTTTTAAATCAAAAGCATGATCGCGCTCAAATGACAAGCCCGCAGTCGTTGTCTTTACTAAATCCTCTATCATACTAGGACCTAAAAACATAAACCACATAGCAGACAACATCATAATTAACAGTGTACCTAACTCTTTAGAGCGTGGAACTTGCCCTTTTTTTCGAGCATCCTCAAGCTTTTTACCTGTAGGTGATTCCGTCTTTTCTTGACCGTCTGCATTTTCTGCCATGTTATGGTGTCAACTGATAATTATGAATTAATGCAAAGCTGGCTGTTATAAAAAACTGAAACTGTTCCAACAAAAGCGGAAGCAACCATAATAATAATAAAAGTCCACCCAAAATAGTAATGACAAAACCAATTGAAAAAATATTCAACGTAGGTGCCGCACGCCCAATTAAACCCAACGCCATATTTGCTAACAGTAAAGCAGTCACTATGGGTAGAGAAACAACAAGCCCCCAAGAAAAAATATGACTACCCCATGCAACCAGTTCTTTGATACTTGCTGTTGATAAAAAATGACCATTAAGCGGAAGTTGTACAAAACTATCTTGCAACATTTGAATAATTAAAAGATGACCATCTAAAATAAAAAAAAATAACGTTACAATAATTGTATAAAACTGACTAA
This sequence comes from Francisella tularensis subsp. holarctica, assembly GCA_945874205.1. GTDB lineage: Bacteria > Pseudomonadota > Gammaproteobacteria > Thiomicrospirales > Thiomicrospiraceae. The sequence continues at coordinate 8,387 of CAMCGI010000002.1, read as the reverse complement.
TAACAGGAGAACTATTGCCTGTTGAGGGATCAACTAGAGATGCAAACCCTAGCCCCATACCGTTGGCAATCATTTGACCTGCCAAAGTAACCGCTTGAAAAACAACAATAAAGACCATCCCCATTGCCAAGCCAATTCCTGCTTGCTCAATTGCCATAAAGATGCCTTCATTAGTAAAAGGGTCAATAGCAGTTGTTAGCTTAATTGAAGGGGCAATTGTTGCAGTCATAACAATAGTTATAATTAACTTAAACCGCGTAGAAAGAGTTTTGGCTGATAAAACGGGCATAATTGACATTAATGCCCCAATGCGAACAAAAGGCCAAAAAAAACTCCCCCACCACTGTAAAAACGCATCATAGGTAAATTGCGTTTGCACAAAAACTAACCAATAACTTCGGGAATAGAAAGAATCAATTCTCGAGTATAGTCCACCAATGTTGCTAATAGCCAAGAACCACCTAATGTCAGTACTAATACAATAGCAACGAGCTTAGGAATAAAACTTAATGTCATTTCGTTAATTTGTGTCGCTGCTTGAAACATACCAACTAACAATCCGACAACTAATGTAGGTAATAACAAAGGAGCGGCAAGTAAAATAGTAACTTCTAACATTTTCTGCCCAATGGTTAATACAGTATCCGCAGTCATGTTTTATACCTTCTTACTATAATCCACCTGGGACAACAAAACTATTCGCTAACGTTCCCATAATGAGTGCCCAACCATCAATGAGTACAAACAACATGAGTTTAAATGGCATTGAAATAATCATAGGAGAAAGCATCATCATCCCCATTGCCATTAGCAACGAAGAAACAACTAAATCAATAATTAAAAACGGAATAAATAATAAAAACCCAATTTGAAACGCAGTTTTTAATTCACTCGTAATAAATGATGGAATTAAAACACGAAAAGGCACTTTTTCAGCATCTTCTAATTTAACATTAGCCATTTCACTAAACATGGCTAAATCTGTTTCTCGTGTTTGTTGTATCATAAATTGACGCATAGGACCTGAGCCAGCATCAATGGCTTGCATAAAATTAATTTGCTCATTTAAATAGGGCTCAATGGCATCTTGATTAATTTTATCGAAAACAGGTGCCATAATAAACAACGTCATAAAGAGTGCCATGCCGACCAATACTTGATTAGAGGGAGTTTGCATTGTTCCTAATGCCTGACGCAAAATAGAAAGCACAATTACAATACGCATAAATGAAGTCATCGTCATTAACGCTGCAGGCAACACAGTTAACCCAGTCATTAATAGCAAGATTTGAATTGTTAACCCATATTCTTGCTGACCAGCTGTATTAGTCTGTACATTAAAAGCAGGAATAGCGACTTCGGCACCCGCACCCAATGGCACAATCAGCAGTAATAACAAAGCCGATATTAAGGTCTTAGTCATTAACAGAAGTTCCTTTTTGTCGACGCTGTTGCACCACCTGCTGTAATTTTTGTGCAAAACTCTGACCCAATGAACTGTTTTCTATTGTATTAACACCACTTATTACATCCACAGGCTCAGCAAGCAAATGTAATAAAGAAATTTCAGCAGCTGTCACGCCAATAACTAACTGCTCTTGTCCTACTTGAATCAATAGGACTCGTTCTCGAGAACCAACAGAGACACCACCGAGTATTTTAAGATGTCCATTTGCAGCACCTTGTGTCAATCCTGCCCGACGCAACACCCAAGCTATTGCTAACAACAAGCCCAAAACAAGCATCAGAACAAGTATCATCTGAACTAACATGCCACCAAAGCCTGCCGCTGATGCACCCACTTTTTCCGACTCTTGCGCTAAGCTCGTAAATGATATCGAATAAAACCCAATAAATACGGGTATCTTTGACATTAACGTAACTTTTTGACACGTTCGATAGGGCTAACAACATCGGTTAAGCGAACACCAAACTTATCATTAACAACGACTACTTCACCATGCGCAATTAACGTTCCGTTCACCAAAACATCTAAAGGTTCACCAGCAAGACGATCCAGTTCGATTACCGAACCTTGAGTATAAGAAAGCAAACTACGAATACTCACACGTGCCCGTCCAATTTCCAACGCCAATGTAATTGGCACATCCATAACAACATCAAGATCAACTTTATCTTTGCCGCTTTTATGAGGTGCAATTTTAGGAGGAGAAGTAATCGCCTCTACCTTAGAGTCTGCTTGCTCTGATAATGCAGCACCCCACGGATCATCTTCATCAACGCCACTGTCTTTTTCTGATTCTGATTGCTCAGCAAGGGCAGCACCCCACGGATCTTCTTCTGTTTCGCTCATTTACCACTCCAAAGGAATTTCTCTATCACGATATGCAGGATGACGTGTAAAGTCCATCATTTGTACCGCTTTTTTACCCTCAAAATCACCCAAACGACCATGCCCTATCGTAATGCCTTCTACTTTAAAAGGCACGAGAGAGGGCATCTCAATTGGAATAATATCTCCTACTTCCATCGCTAACAAGTCTTCCATGCTCATTTTCACTTGCGCTAACTCTGCAGAAATAGCAACCTCAATTTCTTGCGACTCATCACGTAAGGTTTTATTCCAACGCTTATCACCCTCACCTTGCAGTGAGCGCATACCCTCTTCAAGTACATCACGAATAGGTTCAAGCATTGCATATGGCATCACGACATCAATATGCCCTTCTTGATTCTCAAAACGTACATAAACAGGCGAAATCACAACCATTTCAATAGGATCAACAATTGAAGCAAATTTAGGATTCATTTCACTATTAAGTACTTCAAAATCAATTGGCAGCACAGGCTCCCACGAAGCCTTAAGACAACGCACACACTCATTCACTAGATTGCGAATCAATCCCATTTCTACTGCGGTATACTCTCTGCCTTCGATTTTAAATCTCATTTGACCATTACCACCATAGTAAAGCTCAATGATACTAAAAATAAGTTTAGAATCAAAAGTTAACAAGCCTATACCGTCAAGTGCATCAATTTTAAGAATATTAAGACTACTCGGAAAAAACAAATTTCGCAGATATTCATTCATCTTAATAATTTTAACTTCACCCGCAACAACTTCGACACTTGTTTGAACCATATCGCTCAATCTACGTTGAAAACAACGCGAAAAACGCTCAGTAATAACATCTAATGCAGGAAATCGACCACGAACAATTCGCTCTTGATTACTAAAATCAAATGCTTTTAATTGTTGATTATTACCAGACGTATCTGTCTCAGTTTCAACGTCACCCCCACCCATACCTCGAAGCAAAGCATCAATTTCATCCTGCTCCAGTACGTCTTCTTTAGGACCCATAACGCCTAACATAGTGAGGACTCCAGTATCATTTATATTACTGCATTACAAAACGTTCAATTAAAATCTTATCCAACAAGTCAGGATAAACTTTCTGCGCCTCTAAATCGGAACGTGTAATTTTCAATATTTCTTGAGCAATAAGCTCTTGTGCATCATCCGCATTCAGCTCTGTATACGTTTTCTTACGCAACGCTGCAGAAATATCATTTACCAAAATGGGTTTAATTGTCATCAGCTCGCTAACAACATCGGGATAAGTTGTCATCATTTTTATTTTAATTGCTAAATGTTTAGCCTTCCCTTCACCTTTAAAATTAACGACCAATTGATCCATATCAAAGAACTGAGGAGGCGACCCTGCGGCTGGCGCATGAAACTGTTTATACGTAGGAGAGTAAGCTACAGTATGATCCTGTGGCTTATACTCTTCTTGATGAGTCTCGGCAGCGGCATGCTCACCCTCTTTAGGTGCATCTTTATGACCTAACACCGTAAATGCGAGCCCACCAACCGCGGCAATTAGCACCACAATAAGCACAATTAACACAATCATTAAGCCGTTACCACTTTTCTTGGGCTGAACAACTTCTTCTACTGGTGCTGCTGCTGGTTTTGCTGCCATAACTATTTCCTTAATTTATTACTATTTAGTTTTTTAAATCGTTTGCACTCGTTGTCACCTTAGAGTCAGACAAACTTTGTAGATTACGCTCTGCTTCTTTCGTTAACACAATAATGCTAATGCGCCTATTGCGAGGATTATAAGGGTTTTCACGATCGTATGGAACTGTATCGGCTAAACCAACAACCTGTGCGACTTTACTTGCCTTAACACCACCATTAATAAGTTCTCTTCTGGCCGCATTAGAGCGATCAGCTGACAACTCCCAGTTAGTATAGTCATCACCACCACCGCCCTTATACTTAAGTGAGTCTGTATGCCCTGCAATGCTAATTTTACTATCCGATGATTTTAACACACCGCCCATTTCTTTCAAAATTATTGCTGCATAGTCTTTAGGAACATCTACACCAGAGTCAAACATAGGACGTTTACGATCATCTAATACCTGAATGCGCAATCCACTAGGAGTAATATCAATTTGTAGTTGCTCTTTAAATTTAGAAAGTTCTTCATTAGAGTCAATCTTTTTTTCTAGTTGCTCTTTAAGTTCTTCGAGTTTTTCTTTTTCTTTTTCTTTTTCTTCTGGTGTTTGACCTTCAACAGACATAGGCGCATCCATCATACCACCCATATCAATTAATGAATTTGTTGTTTGACCTGCTCTATCTTTAGCTGGAACAAGTACTTCTGGACTAGATTCGATAACAGAGGGGTCACGAAAAAATGCGGCAATTTCTTTACGCTCTTCATCATTCGTACCACCCAATACCCACAGCATTAAAAAGAATGCCATGGTAGCCGTCATTAAGTCAGCAAAAGCAATTTTCCACGCACCACCATGAGAAGCGTGTGGACACTTTTTACCTCGTTTAATAATGATGGACTGTTCACCTGCATCCGCCATGAGCGACTCCTCTTAATCTTGTGCAAAGTTAATAATTGTTATTATCGCTAATAATAGCAATTACTATGCCTTATTTATGATTACTTAATTGATTGTAAATACTCATCTAACTCTGAAAAAGACATTCGATTCATTGAGGGTACAGATTTTCTTCCAAATTCAATTGCTACTTGTGGCGCATAACCATTTAAGTTGGCTAATAAGCACGTTTTAATCGTTGTGTAAAATGCTGTTTCTTCAGCGAGTCTAACGCCCATTGCACCTGCAATAGGAGCAACAAAACCATATGCTGCTAAGATGCCCAAGAAGGTACCTACTAGTGCAACAGACATATGATGCGCAATCTCCATAGGTCCAGCATCTAAATAAGACATAGTAATAATAATACCCATTACCGCTGCCACAATACCCATCGCTGGCAAAGCTTGCGATACCTCAACAATTGCTGCAACTGTCACATGTCCTTCATTATGATGCGATTCCATCTCAACGTTAATTAAATCTTCTATTTGATAAGGATTAGTAGCCCCTGAAATCATCATACGCAAGTAATCAGTAATAAAATCACTAACATGATGATCACTCATTACTTTAGGAAACTCACCAAACAACGCAGAAGAATGCGGTTCTTCTACATCTGCCTCAATAGACATGAGACCTTCACGACGCGCTTTATTGAATAGTTTAAACATCAATCCAAGCAATTGCTTATAGGCTTCTTTATCAAATGTTGAAGGCTTAATTAGCCCTAGTGCACCAGAAAATCCTTTTTTAAGTGCCCAGACTGGTGTGGATATAATCCACGCACCTACCGCAGCACCACAAATAATCAGTAATTCTAGGGGCTGAAGAAGGATGTCAATACTACCATGGGGTAAATATCCACCAAGAACAGAACCAACAACGATTACTGTACCAATAATTGCTTTCATGGTGTTTTAATTCCTAATCTTTTGTACAAAGGTTATTAATAATAACCAAAACTGCAAAAAAACGCAGCAGCATGCATATAGTTTATATTTTATCAAAAATGCGCTCTTGGCTATCAACAGAGTCTGTTAATGAAGCTTGTGCTTGGCGAACATCTTGTAACGTTGTCGCAATTTTCGCTAACATATCACTTGCTTCTTGAGCATCCGTTTGTGTTGTACCAACACGCTCACGACTTGACTGCATTACTTTTACCGCTGTTCTTGCTTGTTTTTGCAACTCTTCAATAATCGACTGAATTTCTTTAGTTGCTTGTTGTGTTTTTTGAGCTAAGATACGAACTTCATCTGCAACAACAGCAAACCCTCGACCATGCTCACCAGCACGAGCAGCTTCAATAGCAGCATTTAACGCTAATAAATTAGTTTGCTCTGCAATATCTCGAATTAAGACTAAAACAGTACCAATATTTTCACTATCTTTTTCAAGCTGGCGAATAACATTGGCTGCATGAATAACTTCATCACTGAGTGTATTAATCCCTGAAATAACATTATCTAATAATTTAGTTGTTTGCCCTGATTGTCCGTTCATTGTTGAAACTTGACTACGAAGTTGTGTTGCAGCCTCACGAATACCATCAAGAACACCTTTCGCTTGCGAAAAAACTGCTCTATTATCGTTATTGCTTGCTTCTTTTTTGGCGTAGGTTGCTTGCATTTCCAATGATTCTACTTGCTCTTGCGCCTGTTCACGCATAAGTTTTTCTGTATTTAAACCATCACTTAGCGAATTAATTAAGCGATTTATTTTATCAACAAGCATTGCGTCTTGCATCGATGATGATGTAATTGGTGAAAGGTTGTGAATTGACACACGATCCAGTTGATCCGCCAATGCCTGCAAAATTTGAGTATTTTGCTGCTGACCATTCTGTTCACTTGCTCCCTGACGCAACATCATTGCCACAACCACAGCAATTAAAATAAAAACAAAAACGCCCAAACCGATAAAAACAACACCTTCATCTGCAGCGTATGCCGACGTAGGTATAAAAACCAAGTTTGCTAAAAATATTAATTGTTTTATGTTCATGAGTTAACTCCTCTCGTTATCCATTAATTGCATATGCAACTCATTATTTATCAGTGTTAAATTAAACAAAATGGTCTACTAAGCCATTAATTGGTTTCCATATTGGTACTTCAGAACTAGAGTTAGCGGCATCTTCAGATAAATCTGCACCCTTATTTTGACTCGATTTCTGCTGTTGTTCCGATGTTTGTTGTTGCGCATCAGCATTAACAGTCGCTGAACCAATATCAATACCCTGCTGTGCTAACATATCTCGCAATCTAGGTAAGGCGTTTTCAAGCATATCTCGTGTTAATCCATGTTGCGCCGACAGTGTAACATGCGTTTTATTGTCTTTATCTGTTTTTAAGTGAATTCGTACAGGACCCAACTCCACAGGATCTAAACGCACCTCCACTTCTTTTAAACGCTGACTCACCATCATCTGCATACGATTACCCATTTCTTGTGTCCATTGGGGCTGACGTAAGCTAAGTGGACTACTAAGTGGACTACTAAGTGGATTACTTACAACACCTGTCCCTTGTGTCGGAGAAAATGTAGTTAACAGTGTTGAAAAAGAATCAGAATCACTTTCAGCAGCGCTCACTTCAGTATTTGTAGAAGATGATAAACGACTATTTGTATCAGAATTAGTTTGCTGTTGGTTAGATTGTCTTTGCTGTGTCATATTAAGCTGTTGTGACAATGCAGACACAGCAACAGGGTGGGTCATTGTCATTATATTAGAGCCATCATAACGTGCCAACTCTATTGGTTTTATGCTATTTTCTTTCGTTGGCTGTAATGTATAAGTAGCAAAAATAGGTGCGCCCTGTTCATCACCAAGACTTATCTCACTCGTTAACTCTTTCTGAGTTACTTCATTTTCTCTACTGACTGTAGCTGAAAGCATTGTAGCAATGGAATGAGCGCTTACTGCAGTAGAACTAAGAGAAGTTGTTAAAGGAACAGTTTGCACTGTTACTAATTGACTATCAGCAATAGCGTCAGGAGTATTAGTTTCTGATAGTGAATTAAAAAACGGTTGTCCAGTCAATGATGAAATAACGACATCCCCTTCGTTTTTCATACTTTGACCTGACAGCCGTTGGAACTCTGTTTGCTGTGACTGTTCTATATTGTTTGTCTTTGTATTTTCAACCTGTGGCGTTAGCTGTGGCGTTACCTGAGGCGTTACCTGTGCCGTTACCTGTGGCGTTACCTGTGGCGTTACCTGTGGCGTTACCTGTGGCGTTAGCTGAGGCGTTAGCTGAGGCGTTAGCTGAGGCGTTAGCTGAGGCGTTAGCTGAGGCGTTAGCTGAGGCGTTAGCTGAGGCGTTAGCTGTGGCGTTACCTGTGGCGTTAGCTGTGGCGTTACCTGTGGCGTTACCTGAGGCGTTACCTGAGGCGTTACCTGAGGCGTTACCTGAGGCGTTACCTGAGGCGTTACCTGAGGCGTTACCTGAGGCGTTACCTGAGGCGTTACCTGAGGCGTTACCTGTGCCGTTACCTGAGGCGTT
>CAMCGI010000001.1 GCA_945874205.1 Francisella tularensis subsp. holarctica | reverse complement strand
ATATCAATAACTATCCCCTTTGCCTCGACATTGTCGGGGCTTTTTTATGAACACTATGCGATAATGTTCACTATGAATACAACAATCCCCCAATATACAGGTTTTTACCTGCTTTCACGCGCTGGTTTTGAAGGCGAAGTGGCAAACGAAGCAAATGATCTCTGCGCTCAAGCAGAAATTGGTGGCTATGTGCAAACGACACCGAATAGCGGTTATGCCGTGTTTCGCACTTTTGAGCCACTGGCACGAGTTTCTAGTGAGCTAAGCTTATCTAATTGGATTTTTGCACGTCAATTTGTCCCCATGCTTGGTGAGTGTACCAATTTGCCGACTGATGACCGCCTTGCACATATTTTTGAGCTACTAGGCACGCAATCAGTAAACGACATTGTTGCCGAAACACCCGATACGAATAATGGCAAAGAGCTCAGCGGACTTGCGCGTAGTCTGACCAATGCAGCGCGTCAAGCCCTTAAAAAACTTGGACAATATTACGAAAGTGATAAACGATTACCTCGTTTGCACCTGCTCATTTTATCAGGCACACACATTTTAGTGGGTCTGGCTTATCGTACTCAATCTAGCCCACACGCAGGGGGCATTATGCATCTTAAATTACCCAAAGATGCGCCTAGTCGTGCGATTTTAAAACTCGAAGAAGCAGCTATTAGTTTATTAACCGTCAAAGAGCGCGAACAGTGGTTACGATCTGGCATGAGTGCAGTCGATTTGGGTGCTGCTCCGGGTGGCTGGACGTGGTGGCTAGCACAGCAAGGTTTACTGATCACCGCTATCGATAATGCGAATATGTCAGAATCAGTTATGAAGACGGGGCAAGTGGAACACATTCGTGCTGATGGTTTTGCATGGCATCCTCGTCATCCTGTGCATTGGTTGTGCTGTGATATGGTTGAGCAACCTGATCGCGTTGCAACGCTCGTCACCAAATGGCTAAAAGAAGGCTGGGCACAAGCAGCACTGTTTAATCTAAAGCTACCCATGAAAAAACGTTATGGCATGATTCAAGAATGTATGGCAACTTTGAATAGTTTGCGTACAACTCATGTCTTACGTGCACAACAGCTTTATCATGATAGAGAAGAAATTACGGTATTAGCTTTACCTATTGCCAAGTAATTTTTTTCTTGTTAAATATTACATCAAGAATACAGAAAAAAGCGCGATAACAATGTTATGATTTGTCCCTCGACTCGAATTGAAAAAACAAAAAATAAAAAATATATAAAACGCAGCAATTCAAAAAAGGAAAATACAACATGGACTTTAGCACCTTATTAATTGTTGCACTAGGTATTTCAGCACTGGTATTGGGTGTTTTAATGACACGAGCGCAACAACGCATTAGTTATCTTGAGTCTGACATAGCAATGCTACAGGTAGAATCGCACAAAAAAAATACTGATTATGCTGCGTTACAAAGTGATCACACTATATTGATTGGTGCGTTAAACATTATTCCAAAACCTGTGCTGGTTGCTAAGCATGGTGGTGAGCTGATTTTTGTTAATAAAATGGCAACCGAGCTAATGACAAGTCGTCATTCAGAACTTACCCACTTATTAGGTCAAGAGTTTACAGGTGCGATTGGTAGTAATATTAATGCATTAGTTAAGGTCATTTCAACGCAAGTTGCCATTGATGGTATTAAGTTTAAAGTCGAACATAATGCAGATGCAATTACTTGTGTTGCTGTATTGCAAGATATTACTGATAAAGCAAATATGGGTGATCGTATTTTGAGTGCGCTTAAATCCATGCGCAATGGTAATTTGGCTGATGCGCGTATTGATGTCAAGAATTTATCAGACCATCACTTAGAGCTAGCAACACAGGTTAACGACGCGCTAGGTTGTTTACATAATCTGATTCAAAACACGAGCCGTTTTTTGAGCTTGCAAGCCAATGCAAAGTTAGATGAAGCACCAGAGGTAACCTATAAAGGAGAGCTAGGCTATTTACAATATGCACAAATATTATCGTTAAATAATACAGCCTCTTTTGTAACAGAGGTTAATACTAAAGCATTACGTATTTCACATCATATCCATGAAGTGAATCATTCGATTCAACATGTATCTGATCGCGTACAACAGCAAGCCGCTGCTGTAGCACAAATTGCCAGTGCGACACAAAATATTAACGTGCGCAGCAGCAGTTTAGACGAACAAATGGCGATAATGAGCAAAGATGCAGATGCAACGGGAAGTCAACTTAGCGATGCAGGGGATGCTGTGAATAAAGCAGGCAATGCAATGAGTGCCATTCAAGAAAAAAGTCGTAAAATTGAAGAAATTGTCAGTCTTATTGATGGTATTGCTTTTCAAACCAATTTATTGGCACTTAATGCCGCAGTGGAAGCTGCACGTGCTGGTGAACATGGTCGTGGCTTTGCAGTGGTAGCGGGTGAAGTGCGTGCCTTGGCAGGAAAATCGGCAGATGCTGCTAAAAACATTAAACACCTGATCGATGAAACGATTAGTGATATTCGTCAGGGTGGGCAAGTTTTCGCAACAGCCAGTGCTTCTATTGAAAAAATGACACACTCTGTTGCTGGATTAACCAGCACTATTGGTGGGATGCGTCTTGGTGTGGGTGAAACAAACAAAGGTGTGCAAGAAATCAATAAAGGCATCGAGTTGATGGATGATAGCCTGCAACAAATCGCAGCTTTAGTTGAAGAAACCTCAGCGGCATCGGAACAGGCGAATGATAGTGCTAACGCATTAGAAGTATCTGCAGGTATGTTTAGTACAGGATTGATGACTCAACTGCTTGCGCCAGCACGTAATAGTAACGATTTTCGTTTTGCCTCAGGTCGTCGTGCGATTCGCTTGTGGACACTTGATGCCGAAAGCTATTTATTAGGGCTAAGTAAAAGTAGTAGTATCGCTCAAGACCCGTTAGCGCAGTGGCGAACGACAGTGTCAGAAGCCAATTTAAGCAATGTTAATAACGCACTACAACAGCTTATTGCATTTGCTAAAAAACTCTCTGAGATTAAACAAACAACCGCTTTATTTGATGAGATTGCTCATCTTCATGCACTGGCTAAAGCGACAACTGATGCGATTACAGCCGAAGAAGCACGCGTTCTTTCTGGCAGAGGTAATCAAAAACAATATACAGTGCCAGTAGGGGCTGTGGTTAAAACAGGTATGCAAGCAAAAAACAGAAATGCACTACCAGCACCAGCGCGTGGTAATAAAGATGAATGGGCAGATGTTTAACGTTTTTATTAGCTTATTTTATAGTAACCAAAAAGCATTTTATGCTACGCTGTTTGCCTAAGTACTTAATAGTGTGTTCAGTAAGTAATTACAAGATTTAGATAAAAGGAAGTTTTTATGGATTTTAGTGTTTTATTAGCAATTATGTTAGGTGTTGTTGCACTAGTTTTTGCTATCCTTATGATTCGCTCACAGCAAAATGTTCATTATATTGAATCAAATTTAGCAGAAACGCGTTTACAATTAAACGAAAAAAATGCTAGTAATCAGGTGTTACAGTCAAATTATAAATTGCTAGTTGATGCGTTGGATATCGTTCCAAAGCCTGTTTTAATTGCTGATGCAGAAGGTAAATTAGCATTTATTAACGCATTAGCAATCAAGCTGCTTAATGAGCGTCGTAATGAGCTGACGCATTTTTTAGGTCAAGAGTTAAGCAGTAAGCTTGGTAGCAGTATTAAATCATTAGCAAATTACACAGCAACCAATGTTGCTATTGATAATACACATTTTAAGGTTGAGCATTCTGCCAATAGCAATGCCTGTGTCGTTGTATTACAAGATGTGACTCAAAAAGTAGAGATGGGAGATAAGATTACCACTGCATTACATGCCTTGGGTAATGGTAACTTATCGAGTGCTAAAATATCAATCGACAAGCTTTCTGGGTATCATCTTGCACTTGCACAAGAAGTAAATCTTGCCCTAGATAATTTACGTAATCTTATTAAGGACACAGGTCACTACCTTTGTATGCAAGCCAGTGCTAAATTAGATGAAGCTCCCAGTGTGACTTATAAAGGCGAATTAGGGTATTTACAGTATGCTCAAAACCTAGCGTTAAGCAATACAGCGTCGTTTGTCACTGAGGTTAATACCAAATCTAATCGTATTTCGCGCAATATACATGAAATGGATAGTGGCATTCAAAATGTATCACATCGAATACAAGAGCAAGCTGCTGCAGTAGCCCAGATTGCCAGTGCAACACAAAACATTAGCGAACGTAGTAACGATCTAGATGAACAAATGACGCGTATGACCAAAGATGCCGACGCTGCAGGACATCAACTTACCGATGCAGGTGAGTCAGTCAAAAAAGCGGGTAATGCTATGAATGCGATTCAAGAAAAAAGTCGTAAAATTGAAGAAATTGTTAGCTTAATTGATGGCATTGCCTTTCAGACAAATTTATTAGCACTTAATGCGGCAGTTGAAGCTGCGCGTGCGGGTGAGCATGGTCGTGGGTTTGCTGTTGTGGCTGGTGAAGTACGTGCATTAGCAGGAAAATCTGCTGAGGCGGCGAAAAACATCAAAGGATTAATTGACGAAACCATTAGTGATATTCGTCAGGGTGGGCAGGTTTTCGCAACAGCTAGCACTTCAATTGAAAAAATGACCTACTCAGTTGCTGGATTGACCAGTGCTATTGGTGGTATGCGTATTGGTGTCAGTGAAACAGCAAAAGGGGTTAACGAAATTACCAAAGGTATTGAGTTAATGGATGACAGCTTACAGCAAATTGCTGCGCTTATCGAAGAAAGTGCCTCGGCATCGGAGCAAGCTAATAATACTGCATTAGCGTTAGAGTCTTCAGCAAGTATGTTTAGCACAGGCTTAATGACCCAACTATTAGCAAATGCACGCGCGAATGATGATTTTCGTTTTGCTGAAGGTCGTCGTGCTGTGCGTTTATGGACACTTAATGTTGAGGGTTATTTGTTGGGGTTAGACAAGGCTAATAGTGTTGATCAAGACCCGTTAGCTCAGTGGCGAAATATCGTTCCAGAGAGCAACCTAGGTAGTATTGATAGTGCTATGCAACAACTTGCTTCTTTAGCTAAAAAACTGGTTTCTCTAAAGGGAAGCAATGCTTTATTCGATGAAATAAAGAATCTTCATGCAGCTGCAAAAGTAACTACTGATGCGATTAGCACAGAAGAAGCACGCGCTTTATCTAGCACAGGGCAACAGCATCGCTCACCAACACGTGTGACAACTAAGACAGCAACTCAGCAGCAAGTAAAGCCAAGAATTGCACGCGCATTGCCTGCACCAACGCGAGGTAATAAAGACGAGTGGGCAGACTTTTAACGCTTACTTAGCCATAAAAAAACCGCCAAAAATTGGCGGTTTTTTTAGTTGGAATCGCTCATTGATACAGTTTCATTAGATTCACATAGTGCATTGCTGAATACTTAAAAAAGGCAATGTCTTTTTCGGTTAATTGGCGCACAGCCTTGGCAGGAATGCCCATATATAACCAGCCAGACTCTAGCTTTTTACTGGGTGCTACCAGTGAATTTGCACCGATAATACAGTGTGTTGGAATATGTGCGCCATCTAATACTGTGGCATTCATACCGATAAGTACTTCATCTTCAATGGTGCAGGCATGCAGGGTTGCATTATGCCCTACAGTAACATCATTACCGATGGTTAAACCATAACCGACACCAAAATCACTATCGTGCGACACATGTAATACAGCCCCATCTTGAATATTGGTTCTATCACCAATACGAATAAAATTGACATCGCCACGTGCAACAGCGCAAGGCCAAATACTACTCTCTTCACCCATTGTTACATCACCAATCACCACGGCTTGTGGGTCGATATAAGCACTGCTCGCAATGGTAGGTGAAATTTCGTTAAAAGATCGAATGGTCATAATAAAGTTTTCCTTTCATTAGCCTAAGTTATGCGATAATAATAGCATGAGAATAGATAAACCCTTATACCGCCTGCTTGCATGGCTGCATTTGCACTTGCAAGATCATGGCATTATTCGCCTGTTGTACAACAACTTTTATCGGGTATTGCCCGATGTGTATCGTTGTAGTCAGCCCTCCCCCAGTCAGATTGCGCGCTATCAGCGTGATTATGGGATCAAAACCATTATCAACCTACGTGGCGAAAACGACGGCAGCAGCTTTTGGATGTTTGAAAAAGAATCTTGCGACCAGCTCGGCATCACGATGATTGATCATCGCCTGTTTTCGCGTGACCTACCAAGCAAAGAAGCGTTACATAGTACACAAGATTTGTTAGCAAGCGTGCAATACCCCATTTTATTTCACTGCAAATCGGGTGCTGACCGTGCAGGCTTAATGGCAACGTTATGCCGTATTTTCATTGCGGGTCATCCTGTTGATGAAGCCATTCATGAGCTCGATTGGTATTATGGACATTTTAAGTTTGCTCGCACAGGCATGATTGACTTCTTTTTTGCTGATTTTTTGCGCTATCAAGCCAACACAGAAAACCCCTTGCCATTTATGCGCTGGGTTGATGAGATTTACGATCAAAAGGAACTCGAAGCTGAATTTGATAGTAGTTGGTTAGGTGGTGTGTTAACCGATAAAATTCTGCGACGCGAATGAATAGTCGTCAACTCTATTTACGCTTAATTGCTTATCTCAAACCCTACTGGCGTACCGTTGCTTTTGCTTTGCTGGCAATGGGTGTTATTGCTGCCTTAGAGCCAATGTTACCTGCATTGATGCAGCCACTTATCGACGATAGCCTTATTGCGAAAGACAAGCAAGCCATGCTGTGGGTTCCGCTTGCGATTTTAGCGGTTTTTGTCGCCAAAGGCATCGCAGAATATACCGCAACCGTACTTAGTCAAGGCGTGGCGCAGCAAACAATGGCAGATTTGCGCAGTGCCATGTTCGCTAAAATGATGACCTTGCCTATTGATCGTCAACAAGCGATTGGTAGTAGTCATCTACTCTCTCGCGTGACTTTTGATGTTACTCAAGTCGCAAATGCGCTCTCTGAAGTGTGGATTGTGGTTATTCGGGATAGTTTTATTATTTTAGGACTACTCGGTTTTTTACTTTATACCAGTTGGCAACTGACGCTCTTTATTATCGCTATTGCTCCCATTGCTTCCTTTATTATTCGCAAAGCGAGCGGGCTGATGCGTACCAGTAGCAGCGAAGTACAAGCCAGTATGGGACAAGTCACTGCTGTGTTAGATGAAGCCTTAACAGGGCGGCGCGAAATTAGTATTTATGCAGGGCAAGCACACGAGCAAGGTCGTTTTGATGCTGCGGTTGAACGCTTGCGCAGTCAAACCATGAGCATTGTCAAAGTAGCGAGCGCGAACGTCCCCTTAGTGCAAGTGATCGCCGCTGTTGCTGTTTCCTGTGTTATTTATGTGGCAACACAACTTTCGGCACAGCAGCTACTTAGTCCAGGGCAACTGATTGCCTTCATAACAGGTATGAGTATGCTTTTTGAACCCATTCGTCGCTTAACAGGCATTAACGAACCCTTACAAAAGGGCTTGGCAGCAGCAACCACGATTTTTGCTTTGCTCGATGAGGTCAATGAATCTGATGCTGGCAATCAAATACTGACGCATGTCAGCGGAGAGCTTGATATTCAGCAGTTAAGTTTTAGTTATCCAGAACAAGAAATCCTTGCTTTATCTGACATTAACCTCAGTATTCCTGCAGGACAGACTTGGGCTTTGGTCGGTGCATCGGGCAGTGGAAAAAGTACCCTAGTGAGTCTACTCTGTCGCTTTTCCCAACCGACACAAGGGCAGATTTTGTGCGATGGTCAGGATATTGCACAGGCGACGCTTAGCGACTGGCGCAATCAGCTTGCACTGGTCAGCCAGCATATTGTATTGTTTGATGATAGCATTGCTGCCAATATTGCCTACGGTGTTTGTCGTGATAGCTGCGACCTTGCGCGTGTTGAGGCTGCGGCGCGTGCAGCACATGCGTGGGAGTTTATCGAGCAGCTACCCGATGGATTACAAACCCGTGTCGGTGAAGGTGGCGCACGCTTATCGGGTGGACAACGTCAGCGTCTTGCCTTAGCGCGTGCTTTCTATAAAAACGCGCCTATTTTAATCTTAGATGAAGCAACTTCTGCGCTTGATGCTGAATCAGATCGGCTAATTACTCAAGCCTTGCGCGAATTGCATGGTCATAAAACCCTGTTGATTATCGCTCACCGTTTAAGCAGTGTACAGCACAGTGATAATATTGTGTTACTGTCACAGGGTGAGCTTGCCGAGCAAGGCAGTCATGAGCAACTGCTCCAGCAACGCGGACTCTATGCTGATTTGGTTGCTCATAGCGAATTTAAATGACTTTTGTCCCTCTATCCCTTTACCATCCACGTTATTGGCTAATATGGCTGGTGATGGGCGTTGCATGGTTGATTGCGCAATTGCCTTTGTCTATTTTGTGGCGTATTGGTCGTGGCTTAGGACGTGTTTTGCTGCGCTTTGCACACAGAAGACGCGATTACGCCCAGCGCAATCTTGCTTTATGCTTTCCCGAAAAGTCAGATAGCGAACGCGAAGTCTTGTTACGTGAGCATTTTGCTCAGCTTGGTATGAGTCTACTCGAAATGCTGGCGGTATGGTTTGGACGTGCGACAGACTTTACCAGTCGCTTAGATGTGACAGGATTAGAACATCTGCAAGCGGCACAGGCAACGGGAAAAGGGGTCATTATTTGTGTCTTTCATACCGTGCATATGGAAGCGATGGGACTGCTCGCTGGTAGTATTGCTCCCATTCATCCTGTCTATCGACCGCATGAAAATGCGCTACTTGAATGGTTTATGTCACGTCATCGTAGTCGTCATACCGCAGGTGCGATTTCTAACCGAAAAATAAAAGAAATTCTGAGTAGCCTGCATTATGGGCAGTTGGTATGGTTGTCGCCCGATCAGCGTAACAGAGGAGATGGGATTGTCGTCCCTTTTTTTGGACATGACACCCTAACACATCCTTCTATTGCCCGTATTGCACGCTTAACCGACGCGCTTGTTGTGCCTTTGTTTTGTCATTTAACGGATAGTGGACGCTATCAAATAAATATATTGCCAGTCTTAATCGACTTCCCAAGTAATGATAATGCACGCGCATTAACACAGCTTATGGAATTGTTGGAAATTGATATCGCACAAGCACCATCACAATATCTATGGGTTCATAACCGCTTTAACTTATAATAAGCTAAAACCATTTTAGACAAGGATTCGATTGAATGCATATCTTAGCTGTAGACGATAATATCACTATTCGTCAACTCATCAGTATGACAATTAAAAAAACATCGGATATTCGCGTTAGTCTTGCACAGTCTGGTCAAGAAGCCTTAGATATTGCTTGGGTCACTCCGTTTGATATGTTTTTAATTGATTGGTCGATGCATCCTATGGATGGTGAAAAGCTATTAGAAACAATTCGTCGTTTACCTTTGCATAAAAAAACACCCATTATCATCCTTTCTGCTAATAGTAATGAAGATGATAAACACCGAGCAGAGGCATTAGGCGCAAATGCGTGGATTGTTAAACCTTTTCATCCTATTAGATTAATCGAAATTATTCGAGATATGGTTAAAGATCCAAATTTCATCAAATAAATGTTAATCATGATGCTCTTGCCAGCGTTTAATCCAATCAAGTGCTGGCTCTGGCTTACCAAATAAATAGCCTTGGTGAATCACTGTCCCACGTGCATTAAGGAATGCTGCTTGTTCTTGTGTTTCAACCCCTTCGGCAACCACATGCAATTTTAAATGCTGTGCAACAGAAAGAATCGTTTCGATAAGCGCGGCATCGTTAGGATCATTAGGCGCATCCTGCACAAAGGATTTATCAATTTTTAACTCTTGAATCGGTAAACGCTTAATATAAGCAAGCGATGAATAACCCGTACCAAAATCATCAATTGAAAAATGAATACCTAATGCATGTAATTCGCTCATCTTAGCGATAACATCATGTACATTATCAATCACTAATCCTTCTGTAATTTCCAACGTTAGCCGCATGGGGTCAGCACCTGTGTCAACAAGCACCATTTTTATCCAGTCGACAAAATCTGCTTGACGGAAATGGCGTGGACTCAAGTTTACCGACAAACGAATAGCCAAATCTTGCATTGTTGGTAGCGCAAGCAGTTTACAAGATTCTATCGTCACCCATTTACCCACTTCAACAATTAAATCTGATGTTTCGGCAATAGGAATAAACATATTCGGCGAAATCAGTCCTCGCTCTGGATGCAACCAACGCACCAATACTTCTGCACCAGCAAGCGTCCCATTGGCATTCACTTGCGGTTGTAAATACAAACGCAAATCTTGATGTTGTAAGGCTTCACGTAATTCGCGCTCGATACGAAAGCTTTGCGCAACACTTTCGCCCATTGTTTGCTCAAAGAAAGCAATTTGATTGCCACCGATGGCTTTAGTGCGATGCAATGCCGTATCTGCTTGACGCAAGATGCTTTGCGGGTTGTCATCCTTATTTTCTGGATAAAGGCTGATACCAACACTTACCGTTACCATCATCGATTCACCGTCTATCATTAACGGTTGCTTAAACCGATCTTGAATCGCTTCAGACATACCTTGTGCCATGCGCGAAGCCTGCACTAAGTCAGGATGCAAATTATTTACTAACAAAGCAAATTCATCACCCGACATGCGCGCTAGCATATCGCCTTCTCGAACTAATAATTGCAATTGCTGTGCAAATATCTGCAATAGTGCATCACCTGTCGATTTGCCTCGTGCATCGTTAACGAGCTTGAAACGATCAATATTAAGCAAAATAAGCGCATTGACATAATGTTCACGCTTCGCCAATGCTAAGGTTAGCATCAACTGCTCGATTAGGACACTACGGTTGGGAAGATTGGTTAACGTGTCGAAAAAAGCCAGTTGATGAATGCGAGCTTCATCTTGTTTTTTATCAGTAATATCTTGTACTGTCCCTGTTGCAGATAACAGATTTCCAGATTGTTCAATCACTAATTCAGCAATTTCTCGCACCCACTTTATCTGACCATTAACCATAATACGATGTTGAATATCATATTCTTGACCTGTTAATGCTTGCTGCCACGTTTGTTCAACTAAAGCTCGATCGTCTTCATGCACGCGAGACAAGAAAAAAGCATAATCAATGGGCATATCAAAAGGCACCGCAAAAATACGATAGGTTTCTGCCGACCAATTCAGTTCATTATTATTTATATCCATATACCAGCTACCAATATGTGCAACTGATTGAGCACGATTGAGCATGGTTTCACTCATTTTAATGGCATTTTCAGCAGCTTTACGTTCGCTAATATTATGGGCAATGCCTAATACACCCAACAAACGCCCCTCACTATCATACATAGGAGTTTTGGTTGTTTCATATAATGCTTGATGACCATCGATAAAAACAATAGACTCTTCATTAACATTTGCTTTACCCATATCAATCGCACGTTGATCATAAAAACGTAATGCATCTGCAATTTCTTTACTTGAAAAGTCATAATCTGTTTTACCAATCAACTCTGCTTCTGGCAAACCATAAACACCTTCAAAACGCGTATTACACGTGACATAAACGCCACGCGCATCTTTAACCCAAACTAAATCTGGTAGCGTGTTAATTAATGTTTTTAGGTACTGTTGCTCTACTACTAACTGTTTCGCATGATGCGCTGCAAATTGCTGTGCTTGTTTAAGGTGGCGATTCGTACTACTCAAGCGAAGATAAAACAGTATGAGCATCAACATTGCAGCAATAAACAAAACAACGATCTGCCATTGCCAATGCTGCCAAATATCGATAAACGTAACGTCCACTGTTTGGTTATATGGTGGTAAATGCAGCTGATACAACAAATCGTTAATGGATCGATAATCGTTTGGTATGGTAAAACCAGCAATGCCCAATGCTTTTGCCACATCACCACGATAAGGTAATGACAATAATGCAGCAGTGACTTCTCGTGCTAAATTAATATCGGTATCAGGTAAGGCTGCAAAAGGCCACTCGGGATAAAGGTGTGTGCTCGATAAAAAAGGATAAGACGGTCTAAGCTGAGCATCAATTAGCTTAAAGCGATCGCTTTTTATCTTACCTTGTTTAATGGCGTTTTCTAGCTCACCTGTACGAACAAAGGCAACATCAGCTTTACCCTCTTGCAGCGCTAACAAAGCATTAAGCTGTGGCATACCCACTTCTAATAAGTTCAGTTCATGAAAGGGGTCAATGCCCACCTTTTGCAATTCTAAGGCCTGCATCTGAAAACCACCAAAAGACTCGTGTGAGGCAATGGCAATTTTTTTACCTTTTACATCGACAAGCTGATTAATGTCTTGACGATCAGCACGCGTTACAATCAACCCACCAAACATCGACACCGCAACACCACCTTCTTCGTTGACAAGCGTTGCTAAAGGCGAAGAAAAATCAAAATGATGGGTTAGAAACACATAATGCGATGGATTGGTAAAAATAAACTGAAAACTTTTTTCCCGAACTGCTTTTTCTGCTTCATTAATAAATAAATAATTAGCCTCAAAGTGATAATCGGGTAAGCGCTGATTAAGATAATCAAACAAGGGTTGCCAATGCTGTGCTGCTTCTGCTTTATCACGAAAAGTCAGCATAGCAATACCGACATACTGCTTATCACGAACTTGTTCAGTCGCATTCGCGGGCAAATACAGTGCAATGGATACAAAAAGCAGATAAATAAATAAAAATAACTTTTTCATCACTGCACCTCGACTCGATTTCGACCCAAACCCTTGGCACGATACATTAACCTATCTGCCCGAGATAACCAGTGATCAATATCCTTATCTGTCGCCTGAAAAGGTGCAATACCAATGCTCACAGTAATAGCAATATTTTGACCTTGATAAGTTGAAATAGCCTCCGCTACCCTCTGACGCAAGTCTTCTGCCCATTGCTGCGCCGTTATCATATCGGTATCAGGTAAAATGATGGCAAACTCTTCGCCGCCAACACGCCCAGCAATATCACCTTCACGTAAAAATTGCTGTAATGTGAAAGCAAAGTCCTGCAAAACAAGATCACCAGCAGCATGACCAAATGTATCATTAATCGCTTTAAAAAAATCTAAATCGAGCATCAGTAACGCTATTTCACACTTAGCATTTTGCGCCATTTGAAAATGTTGCTGTAACTGTTCCATAAAGTAGCGACGATTAGGACAAGCGGTTAATACATCAAAGTTAGCTAATTGGTACAGGCGTTTCTCGGTTTCTTTTTGTTCAGTAATGTCTTGAATAATGACTTCTGCACCCGTGACTTCTGACCCTTGTTTAATTGGCATTACCGTATAATGCACAGGTAGAAAACGACCATTGGCGCAAATAAAATGAGTTTCTCCCGATCGACGTTGACCATCACCAAGTGTCAGATGAACAGGGCAGTCTTCTTTTGGAAAAGAATGACCATCGAAATGATGATGATGTAATAACGCATGGTGATCTTGGTGTAATAAATCGATTTCTCGATAACCCAACATACTTAACGCGATTTGGTTAACAAAAGTGCATTGTCCTTCAATATCAACACTAAAAACACCCTCGCCAAAAGACGACAATAACAACTGCGCTCGATAACGCTCTGCTCGTGCTTGGCGTGCAACCACAATCAATAACAACAAGCTGACTAATAATAGCAAACCAAAAACAATCGCTAATACGCCTTCTTTTGACCACTTTTGCCACACATCTAACCAACCAAAATTGGGACTTTTCTCAAAAGGCGGTAAGCGCAATTCACGCGCTAAGGCTTCTACTTTCATGTAATCCGCAGCAACGCTGTAACCCGAAATACCTCCGTCTTGAACCTGTTCAGATATAGGATGATAACTCAGCAAAGCCTGCGTAAAATCAGTAATACGCTCATTGTTCATATCTGCTAACGCAAATACCGCCCATTCTGGATAAAGTGCAGTGCTAATCATTCTTGTAAAAAAAGGCAAGTAATGGGCATTAATGACTTTAATGTCACCTTTAAGTGCTGTACCCTGCTTTTGCATTAACTCAATAACGCTTGTGCGGGCAAAACCAATATCGGCTTGACCAGATAATACCGATAAAACCGCTTTTTGATGTGTACCAACCTCAATCAATTGGCTATCTTTTAACTCAACTCCAGCTTTATGAAACTCATATAACTGTGACCAAAACCCACCGATATGATGTTTATTCGATAAAGCAATGCGCTTATCCTTAATATCACTTAAACGATTAATATCATCACGATTGCTCTTTGTGAAAATAACGCCGCCCAATTCCGCTATAGGCTGCCCTTCACTTTTACGCACAAGCGTCGCCAAAACACCTGTTGTTTGATATTGATAACGTAACTGCAAATAATGGGTTGCGTTTGTGGTAATCACATCAACCTGATGATCACGAATAGCATCATTGAGTTTGTCCATTGGCAGAATCTGCATTTCGACACTACCCGCGCCTAATGTCTGATTAAGATAGTCAATTAGGGGTTGATACTCAGTATGAACGCTTGCTTCATCAATATAGGCATAGATACCAAACACAATCGGTTTGTTGATTTGTGCTGTTGCATTCGCGGTCAATGAAAAAAACAATAATGATATTAGAGCGACTAAGGCATAGCCCAGTCGCTCTAATCGGTTTTTTTGCCGCCATTTAGCTTTAATAGGCATTTTTGCGCATCATCTCTAAGATTTTTAATTACCAGCACGACATAATTCTCTACCATGCATTGTAGCGAATAAACTGAGCGATGACGAGTAAATTACCAATACTTCATGTAAGTCGTTAACGTAAGGTTACTAACTCCTCAGCGATACTGGGATGTACAGCAATCGTGTTATCAAAATCAGCTTTAGTGGCACCCATACCCATAGCAACGGCAAAGCCTTGAATACCTTCATCACATCCTTCGCCTAACCAATGTACACCAATAACTGTTTCTTGTTTACCAACACACACCAGCTTAATATGAACAGGCAGGGGGTGAGTCGACATTAGGTGACGCATCGGTGTAAATTTACCACTGTACACTTTCACGGCTTCACCATGCTCAGCTCGTGCTGCTGCTTCGGTTAAGCCAATCATGGCTAAGGGAGGATGGGTGAAAACCACGGTTGCAACGTATTTGTTATCGAACTTGCGCCCTGCTTTGTTGCCCCACAAGCGGTCTGCCAAACGACGACCCGACGCAATCGCGACAGGCGTTAAAGCAAGCTGACCAGTGACATCACCAATGGCAAAAACACTTGACTGGCTCGTTTGTTGCCATTCATCAATCGTGATAAAACCACGTGCATCGACAGCAATACCTGCGGATTCTAAGCCCAAACCACGACTAGCAGGCTTGCGACCCACTGCCCAAATCACACGCTCAGCTGTCCAGCTTTGACCATCGGCAGCTTGCACGCTCACCCCCTTGTCTGTTTGTACTAATGCTTGTACCTTCACATTACCAACAAAGGTAATATCCTCTTTTTGTAGCACTTCGACAAAGGTAGCGCGAATATCTGCATCGAAAGCTGGCAAGGGTTGATCAATCATATCAACTAAGGTTACTTGTACGCCAAAGGTGTTAAGCGCGCTAGCAAGTTCTACCCCAATGTAACCACTGCCAATCAGCACGACTGATTTTGGCAAAGCTGTCCATTTAAAAACATCATCCGATGTTAATCCTAATTCAGACCCTGTAATCGGTGGCACAATGGGGGCGCTTCCTAGTGATAACACAATACGTTCACCTTGATAAACAATATCTGCAACTTGCACCTGATTACTAGCAATCATAATGGCATCACCTAGCACACGGGTAATCCCTTTTTCCTCTAAGTAACCACCATACCAATCACCAATGCCGTTAATGTAGTTTAAGCGACGCGCAGCAAAATCGGTATAGTCAAAATTAAAAGCAAAGTCTTTACCTTCTTTTGGTGAAAAGCCCCAGCCGTTTGCATCATTCAATGCGTATGCATGACTAGCAGCGTACCACCAGACTTTTTTAGGGACACAACCCCGATTGACGCATGCACCACCAATACGATCACGCTCAATCAGCAATACCTTAGCACCATATTCTGCCGCACGTTCGGCAACCGACAGTCCACCAGAGCCACCACCAACAACAATTAAATCGAAGTTTTGCATTTTTTCTTCCTGTTTTTTGTGAGTAAAAAGGGCACGTTACGTGCCCTTACTATAAAATAAAACGATGCGACATTTCTGCGCCATCTGTTTTATTCTGGTACAACAGCCAACCAAGCTTCTAAATCGTCAGAACCACCAATATGCTTACCATTGATAAACACTTGTGGTACTGTTTCACGACCTGATAAAGAGCGTAATGCTGTCAAACCAATTGCTTCTAATGACAATTCGATATAATCCAAGCCTTCTTCATCGAGCATATTTTTTGCTTTAGCACAGAATGGGCAACCATCACGAGAGATAATTGTCACATCATCTGGTAATTTAACGGCTGGATCAATATAGCGTAACATTGTTACCGCATCAGATACTTCAAAGGGGTCGCCTTCTTGTACTGGCTCAACAAACATTTTTTCAATAATGCCATCTTTGACAAGCATTGAATAACGCCAAGAACGAGAACCAAAACCAATCGCTGACTTATCGACTAATTGTCCCATGCCTGTTGTAAATTCACCATTACCATCGGGTAATACTTGTACATAATCAAGCTCTTGTTCGTCTGCCCATGCATTCATAACGAAAGTATCATTGACACTGATACAATAAATATCATCAACACCATGCTCAAAAAACTTCATTGCCAATTCTTCATAGCGTGGCAAATGAGAAGATGAACAGGTTGGCGTATAAGCACCAGGTAATGAAAAGATAACTACTGTCTTGTCTTTGAAGATATCATCACTTGTCACATCAACCCATTCGTGGTCATCACGAACTTTGAAGGTGACATTAGGAACGGCTTTGCCAGTCATATCGTTAAGTTGCATTATGATGCTCCCATTGGTAAAAAATGTAAAAAATTAACGGTGTTGAGAAACTTGTGCAGCTAGCATCCAAGCTGTTTTATCATGGTCAGCAGCTCGCGCGGTCAATAAATCAGCTGTAATGCGATCCTTCGCTTTATCTGCCAAATTGGCAAAGCTAACCAAGGACGCTGACATTGTTTTATGATCTTCAGCTAATTCTTTTAGCATAGCCTCTCCTGTTATGGCTTGTGGCACGCTAATATTACTAGCCTGAGTAAATGCAGGCAAGCCACCACAAACCATCGAACCGAGCTGACGAATACGCTCTGCAATCTCATCAGCCGCTGCAAATAAGGCTTCGTATTGTGTTTGAAATTGGGTATGCAATGACATAAAATTTGATCCTGTCACATTCCAGTGATACAGGTGTGTTTTCGCCATTAAGCTGTAAGTATCTGCTAACACTTGTTGTAGACCTGTTTGAATAGATTCATTCATGTTCATATTTCCTATTTTGGTAATGCTTCCATTCTATAAGCATCGTGCTAATTAGTCTAATGAATGTTTTATGAATTATTCATCGTTAAAAACGATTACAATTTAAGTCACCGAAAAAAATGCAACAAAGCACAATTGGAATAAGCATAACATGACACTGACAGAATTACGCTATTTAATAGCCTTGCATCAAAAACAACATTTTGCTCGTGCGGCAGAGCATTGTCATGTTACGCAATCAACATTATCCGCAAGTATAAAAAATCTTGAAGATAGTTTAGGCGTAATTTTAGTTGAGCGTAGTCGTCAATTTTTACAGTTTACACCTATTGGAGAAATTGTAGTTAGTCATGCACAAGACATACTTTCGCGTACTGACGATTTGTTGGCATTAGCCAAGAATAGTGATTCCATGAGTGGTGAATTATCATTAGGTATTATCTATACTGTTGCACCTTATTTACTACCCAAGATAATACTACCTTGGCGAGAGGCTGTGCCACAAGCACCATTGAGATTAATAGAAGGATTTACTAGCGAATTAATTGTTAAACTCAACTTAGGAGAGTTGGATGCAGCGATTATCGCACTTCCTTTTGCAGGTGCAAATGAATTTACTTCTTGGCAACTTTATCAGGAAGTTTTTGATGCTGTTGTTCCAACATCACATCCTTTTGCTAACAAAAAACAACTCACTTTAACGGATATTCAGTCAGAGCCTTTGCTTATTTTAGGACGTGGACATTGTTTTAGAGATCACGCTTTAGCAGCATTTACGCACGGCAATCTGCATCCATCACAAGCTTTAATTGAAGGCAGCTCGCTTGAAACATTGCGAGCAATGGTTGCTAGTGGTTTAGGTATCACACTATTGCCTGCTTTAGCAGCGAAACAACCTTGGCAGGGAGTGATTAATATTCCTTTAGCATCTCCTGCGCCCTATCGTGATGTTGTACTGATTGCCCGTGCTACTCATTCACGACATGATGCATTAAAGTTATTAGCACAAATAGTAAAGAATTCATCACTACCTTGATTTATTTTGGCATCACACAGTGCGGATTTTTGCCAGCATTATGTGCTGCTTGCATATAAGCAAGTGCTTCATCTTGACGTTCAATAAGTGCTTGAATACGCGTATCATCTGAAGGATGAGTTGACATCCACTCTGGCACATTTTCTTTTTTACCTACTTTCATCGACTCCCACAATTTGGGTGCTTCAGCAGGATTAAACCCAGCTTTTGCCATAATATCCAACCCTAGTAAATCAGCCTCTGTTTCGTGAACACGAGAATAAGGCATAATAATACCGTATTGGACACCTAATCCAAGTGCAGCAATCGCAAGCTGACTATTTTGATTGTTAGAGTTAGCAGCAATACCGATAACAACTAATCCAATATTGGTAAGTGTCGCTGCACTGGCTCTCTCATTTGCATGATGAGAAAGAACGTGAGAAATTTCATGCCCCACAACTGCCGCCAAACGATCTTGGTTATTAGCTACTTTTAGAATTCCAGTATAAACGCCAATTTTACCACCAGGCAAAGCAAATGCATTAATCTGATCAGAATCAAATAAAGTCACTTCCCATTCTCCAACAACTTCATTCGTTAATGGACGAACCACACATTGCACATACTCAGTCAGTGCTTTATTTTTACTAATGGGACTATCTTTTTTCATCTGTTCGTATTCTTGTAACGCTGAACTAGCAAGCCCGCTTTCATTTTGGAAGAGTAGTTGCGTACGACCCAGTGGACTAGTAGCGCAAGCAGTTAACAAGCTGCTACTTAAAACAAGTAAAATTTTTATAATTTGTTTCATGATTAATCTACTTCCTTAATTTTTTAAGCTTGGCTTGCATCATGATTATAAATCAAGCAAAATAAACGTTTATACACTGTTTTAATATAACTTTAAAAAAGTTTATATTGTACCCATAAGGAATTCTGATGCAACATGCGAAAATATCTAGCAATATGGTGCTACTTTCGTTAAACGAGCGTAAATCCCTGCCAGTTTTTCCAACAGTTATTGCAAAACTCGATGAAGTGTTAAATCAACCTCATGCGAATATCGAGCAAGTTTTGAATGTTGTTTCAACCGATATGATAATTGCTTCGCGCATCATGCGCTCTGCTTCATCGGCTCGTTATGGCATGAAACCACCTAAAGACTTACAGGATGCGATACAACGTCTTGGTTTTGCTGAAGTTCGTGCTGTCGCATTTGCTGTTTCATATATTTCTGGTTTTACCAAACCAAAGCATATTGTACCAACAGTATTTTGGCAACATGCTTTTGCTTCGGCGGTAGCTGCGCGTGAGTTATCAATTTGGTTTACAACTGTTAAACATAAACGGATATGTGATGCACCCACTGCATTTTTACTAGGATTGTCTCATGATATTGGCATATTATTATTAGATCTATTTAGTCCTTGTGACTTTGGAGAGGTTTTTGAGCAAGTTGATTTTGAAGATCAAAACCTACTCGAACAACGGTTGCTGGGTACAACACATGCTATTATTGGTGCTGCATTATTAAAACAATGGGGATTTGCAGACCATATCGCAATGGCAATTGCTGCACATCATTTTCCTGCACGATTACAACCAGACTTACAGCCTTTAGCTGATGTACTATTGTTTGCTGAAATAATTGCTGCACGACTAGGCTATCCTAATGGTGTATATAAAGAACCCTCGCAGATGATGAGTGAGTTAGTGGCACATCGTTGTAAGTTTTATGATATTTCTGAAGCAGATTTTTTACTGTTATCACAAAACATTCAAACATGTTTAGATAGCGAAGGATGGTTAGAATTGACGGACAGCTTACAATGAATACGATACAACCAAAACTAACAATTGAATTGCTCAATAGTTGGTTAGAAAATCACAAAGCATTACCGATGTTTCCTTCGGTAATTACTCGCTTAGATGAGGTATTAAATGACGCTAATGTGTCAGTTGAATTAGTAACGGCTGTGCTAGAAACTGATATAGGTGTGGTTGCTCGTATTATGAAAACAGTCAATTCTGCTAAATATGTCGTGCATTCTCCCGTACAAAATTTAGAAGAAGCTGTTCGTCGACTCGGCTTTTCGACTGTGCGCATGTTGGCTTGTGCTGCTTCCTTTATGAATATGATGAATGCCCCTAAAACATTTTCGGCAAGAGTGTTTTGGCGTAATGCTTTTGTCACAGCTGTGGCGGCACGTGAGCTTGTGTTGTTAATGCAAAAACGCGGTACTGAATTAGATACATCAACTGCCTTTACATTAGGATTAGCACACGACTTGGGTATTTTTTTATTAGACAGTTGTTGTGCTGATCGTTATGGGGATGTGGCACTGTTAGCACGTGATAATCCTATTGCGTTAGCGCGTATCGAACAGCAAGAATTGGGTATTAATCATGCTATCGCAGGTAGTATTTTATTGCGCTCTTGGCACTTTCCTGAAGAGTGGATTATGGCTGTAGCAGGGCATCATTTTCCTGCGCGACTTCCTGTAACAATGCAACCGTGGGCGGATGTGTTGTTGACAGCTGAAAATATGAGTTTCTATCTGGGTTTTAATAATGGAATTTGTGCCTCAACACCTAATGTACTCTCTGAGCTAACAGAACTTCGCCTTGGTTCAATCGGATTAAACGCTATTGATTTTGGACAGGTAGCAGCGCGTGTTCGTGTATTAGTTAACGAAGAGGCTTGGCTAAGCTTAGCAGATGAAATGCCTGCTTAGATGCCATAATATCCATTGTCGAATGTTACTATTTTTTCATTTAACACCGCATTAATTATGTCATAATGCGCCCTATTGTTTACCATTTTGAATTCTGAGGAATCACGCATATGCGCTTTCGCTTTCCTGTCGTCATCATCGATGAAGATTTTCGCTCTGAGAATACCTCTGGTTTGGGGATTCGTGCTCTTGCCGATGCGATTCAAGCTGAAAATATCGAAGTACTTGGTGTCACAAGTTATGGTGACTTATCGACCTTTGCACAACAACAAAGTCGTGCTTGCGCATTTATTTTGGCAATTGACGATGAAGAAATGACTGCAACGGTACAAAATGAAGATGGCACTAAAACAGATCCCAAAGCCATTACTGACCTGCGTGCTTTCGTCGAAGAAATTCGCTGGCGCAATGCCGAAATACCTATTTTCTTGCATGGTGAAACCCGTACTGCTCGTCATATTCCTAACGATATTTTGCGCGAACTCAATGGCTTCATCCATATGTTTGAAGATACGCCAGAGTTTGTGGCACGTTATATTATCCGCGAAGCAAAAGCTTATTTAGATAGCCTTGCACCACCTTTTTTTCGTGCGCTTACCCATTATGCTGCCGATGGTTCTTATTCATGGCATTGCCCAGGACATTCTGGTGGTGTAGCATTCTTAAAGTCGCCTGTTGGACAAATGTTTCACCAATTCTTTGGCGAAAACTTATTACGTGCCGATGTGTGTAATGCTGTAGACGAATTAGGACAACTGCTTGATCATACAGGTCCTGTTGCTGCCTCTGAGCGTAATGCTGCTCGCATCTTTAGTGCTGACCACCTATTCTTTGTCACCAACGGCACATCGACCTCGAACAAAATGGTGTGGCACTCATGTGTTGCTGACAACGATATTGTCATCGTTGACCGTAATTGCCATAAATCGATTTTGCACGCCATTACCATGACGGGCGCAATTCCAGTATTCTTAACCCCAACACGCAACCACTATGGCATTATTGGTCCTATTCCCTTAAGCGAGTTTGAGCGTGAAACGATCAAAGCAAAAATAGCAGCTCATCCCATTGCCAGCACACTGGGTACTGATCCCCGTATTTTGACAATTACCCAAAGTACCTACGATGGTGTGCTATACAACACGGGTATGATTAAAGAGCGACTGGATGGCTGGGTAGACACCTTACACTTTGACGAAGCATGGTTGCCGCATGCGACCTTT
The DNA here is from genome assembly GCA_945874205.1 of Francisella tularensis subsp. holarctica. Classification (GTDB taxonomy): domain Bacteria; phylum Pseudomonadota; class Gammaproteobacteria; order Thiomicrospirales; family Thiomicrospiraceae. Next base: position 15,151 of record CAMCGI010000001.1, on the reverse strand, counting down.
CACGATTTTTATAAAGGGATGCATGCTATTTCGCGCGATGGCACACGTACCGAAAAATCAATGGTGTTTGCAACACAATCAACGCATAAGCTACTTGCAGGCTTGTCGCAAGCTTCACAAATTTTGGTACAAAATGCCAAAAATACACAGCTCGATTTGCATGTTTTCAATGAAGCCTATTTAATGCATAGCTCGACTAGCCCACAATATGCCATTATTGCTAGCTGTGACGTGGCAGCAGCAATGATGGAGGCTCCTGGTGGTACGGCATTGGTCGAAGAGTCAATTTCTGAATCAATTAATTTCCGTCATGCAATGGCAAAAGTCGATGAAGAGTACGGTGATTCTTGGTGGTTCAAGGTGTGGGGACCCGATGTCAGCAATCAAGAAGGTGTTGAAGATCGCGATTCTTGGGTGCTAAAACCTAATGATCGTTGGCATGGCTTTGGTAATCTTGCAGATGGTTTCAATATGCTTGATCCAATCAAAGCAACCATTATTACCCCTGGATTAGATGTTGATGGTGATTTTGATGAGTGGGGCATTCCTGCTGCTATCGTAACGAAGTATTTAGCAGAGCATGGTGTTATCGTTGAAAAATGTGGTTTGTATAGCTTCTTTATCATGTTTACTATTGGTATTACTAAAGGTCGTTGGAACACACTGATGGCAGCACTGCAACAGTTCAAAGATGACTTTGATAAGAACCAACCATTGTGGCGTGTCCTACCTGAGTTTATTACCAAAAATCCACGGTATGAAAAGGTAGGTTTGCGTGATCTATGCAAACAATTCCATAGCTTCTATACACAGCATGATATTGCCCATTTAACCACTGATATGTACTTATCAGAAATGGAAGCGGCAATGAAGCCTGCTGATGCCTTCGCCATGATGACGCATCGTAAAATTGAGCGTGTCAGTATTGATGAGTTAGAAGGTCGCATTACAGCCAGTTTAGTAACACCTTATCCACCAGGTATCCCGTTATTAATTCCAGGTGAGCGTTTTAATAAAACCATTGTGGACTATCTCAAATTTGCTCGCGAGTTTAATGCCAAGTTCCCTGGCTTTAATACCGATGTGCACGGCTTAACAGTCGAAGACATGCCTGATGGTAGTAAGCGTTATTCCGTTGATTGTGTACAACGTTAAAATAAGCGATACCGTTTATTAATGTTTGGCGTGCCCACACTTCACGCTAGTTGTTAGTAATAGCGGCAATGCTTGCCATTTAGCGGCACGCATTGCCCCATTTGCTGTTGTTTTTTATTATTCATTTAATTTTTCCTGCTGTTATTGCTAAATTTTTAATTTTTTATTTAGCATTTGTCTATTTGGTATCAATCTTGCATTACCTTAACTCAAGAAACAACCACTTTGCCTTTAGGTGAAGTAGGGAGTCGCAAGCACACAAATGAATCAATGATAAAATGATAAATTAAGGAACTATAACCATGAGTAGCATCAATAGTGTGGGTAGTATGAATGCGGGCATGATGCAAGGCATGCATCATGCCCATCACAAACCTAATGCTGGTGCATTAGCGAGTGATGTGTTTTCTAAACTAGACCCAACGGGTCAGGGAAGTATTGATAGCCAATCATTTTTGGCTGCATTAGGTTCACAGACAGAGTCGCAAAGTAGTCCTGTCACATCAGAAGATGCAAGTAAGTTCTTCAGTGCGATGGATGGCAATGCAGATGGCAAGGTTACGCAGGAAGAAATGACTGCAATGTTTCAAAAAGTATCTGATCAGTTTCAAACGCGCATGCAAACACAGCAACAGCAGGGTGGTATGCCATCACCACCTCCGTTGCCTGAGTCATCAACAGCGTCTCAAACAACGGATGCAAGTAGCAATCCTCAAGATCAAGCATTGGATGCGCTTATGAAAGCACTTCAAAATAATACAGCCAGCACAGCGACAGCGGCTAGCAGTGCTACAACCGCTGCTACGACAACAGCGGCAACAAGTACACCTAGTAGTGTAGAGCAATTGCAAAAACAATTGTCTTCTATGATACGTCGTTATGAACAAATGGCAAATACAGCATTGACTAATTCAGCGACAGCATCTGCAACAAAGATTAATCTTGCTGTATAAGTGAGCAAGTCGATAGATGCTTTTTTAATTAATCCTTGCGCTAATCGCTATAACATAATAGAATGTGCTGTTTTGAATTTACAGCAATTTTTTAGGAGTAGGCAATGAAGCGTACATTCCAACCTAGCGTGCTTAAGCGCGCGCGTAATCACGGCTTCCGTGCTCGTATGGCAACTAAAGGTGGTCGTGCTATCCTTGCTAACCGTCGTTCTCAAGGGCGTAAGCGTTTAACGACTGTTTAATCGGAAGTTAGCATTTTGCCGTCAGAATATGCATTAGGGCGGCAAGCCGACAGAGAAAAGCCGTTTGGTTTTTCTCGCCAACAACGCCTATTAACAGGCAAAGATTATAAGCAAGTATTTGATAATGCAAAACGTGTTGGCAATCCTTATTGGACTGTTTACGGATTTGCACACAAAGAAAACAAAACTCAACTTGGGTTAGCCATTGCGAAAAAAACCGTGCGTCGTGCGCACGAACGTAATCGGCTTAAACGTCTCAGCCGTGAGGCATTCAGAAAAATGCAAGCACAACTTATTGGTGTCAATTTGGTAGTGATGGCTGGTAGATCAGCACAGACAGCCGATAACGACACACTTACAGAACAACTGATTAAACTCTTTACTCTTTTTACTCCCCGCATTAAAAAAACGACAGATAATTCTTCTGACAGGACTGCATCATGAACAATTTTCGTGCCCTTTGGTGGATTGCATTAGCTTTCACACTCTTTATGCTTTGGACAGAATGGACACATTTTTTAAATCAAAAAGCAATGGGGACAACGCCTGTCACCACTCAGACTAGTGTAAAAACTGATGCAGGCGTTCCCACGCCCTTGCCAGCTAGTGGTGATGTACCTCAAGCCGCTAAAGCGAGTACACTACAAGCGAGTCCTGATGCTGTTCCTACTCCTGAAACACGTATCGCGAGTGCAGCGCGTATCATCGTCAAAACTGATGTTATTAATGCCGAATTAGATACGCAAGGTGCTGATTTGCGCTTTATGTCATTAAATGACTATGCGATTTCACGCGAAGACAAGGACGCATTTACACTACTCTCAGATAAGTCACCTTATCTGTTTATGATGCAATCAGGCTTTGCAGGACAAGCAGGTGCTGTGCCAACACATCATGATGTTTACACATCACCAGCAAGCAGTTATACCTTAGCAGCTGGGGATAAAGAGTTGCGTGTGCCATTTGTATGGGAAAAATCGGGCGTTCGTGTTGAAAAAACGTATATCTTTACTCGTGCTAGTCATGTCATTAAATTAGAAACCAAAGTTACCAATAATGGCACAGAAATTTGGCAAGCAAGTCCTTATCAGCAGCTTGTTCGCAATAGTTATGATCCCTCATCAAGCTTTTGGTTACCCACTTATACAGGTGGTGCTTTGTATGATGAAGTAAATAAGTTTGACAAAATTGCCTTTAGTGACATGGATAAACAGCCCATTAATCGTGATGCTGTGGGTGGCTGGTTAGGAATGATGCAGCATTATTTTATTGCAGCTATTGTTCCAAACACCACTGAATCAATGCATTATTACAGCAAAACGCTGGATACTGAGCGTCATGCATTGGGTCTGATTGCACCTACTTTAGCAGTTTCTGCAGGGGCAAGCATCACTACCAGTGTTCAGCTATATGCAGGTCCTAAACTACAAGGGTTAATGAAAGACCTTGCTCCTGGTTTAGAACTCACTGTTGATTATGGCGTATTGGCTTTTTTAGCACAGCCGATGTTTTGGTTGTTAGAGCATTTGAATGCGCTAGTTGAACCTGTTGCGGGCTTTTGGAGCTGGGGATGGGCAATTATTCTGGTAACGATGCTATTAAAAGGTGCTTTTTATAAGTTGTCGGAAGCAGGCTATAAGTCGATGGCTAATTTGCGTAAACTAACACCACGTTTACAGCATTTAAAAGACAACTACAGTCATGATAAAATGTTATTCCAACAGAAAATGATGGAACTGTACAAGACTGAGAAAATTAACCCACTGGGTGGGTGTTTGCCAATTTTAGTTCAAATTCCTGTCTTTTTATCGTTGTATTGGGTGTTATTAGAAGCCGTTGAATTGCGTATGACGCCATTTTTGTGGTTAAACGACTTATCACATTATGATCCTTTCTTTATTTTGCCAGTATTGATGGGTATCAGTATGGTGATTCAACAAAAGTTGAACCCACCACCAACTGATCCTATGCAAGAAAAAGTGATGAAGTTTTTACCTTACATTTTCACCATATTCTTTTTGTTTATTCCCTCTGGTTTGGTGCTGTATTGGGTAGTCAACAACACCTTGTCGATTGCACAACAGTGGCATATTACGCGTCAAATTGAAGCGCAAGAAAAGCCATTAGCGCATCATCACGGTTAAGATGAAGTGCAACGAAATAGCGGCGAAAAGCCGCTTTTTTGTTATTAAAATGCATTGTAGGAGTTTTGTATGACAGATACGATTGCAGCATTAGCAACACCATCAGGTCGTGGTGGTGTGGGTATTATTCGTGTATCGGGTAGTGCTGTGCCGATGATTGCACAAGCAATATTAGGATTTATGCCTAGATCGCGCTATGCGCATCATGCCCCTTTTTTGGCTGTTGATGGTTCAACGTTAGATGTGGGTATCGCACTGTACTTCCCAAATCCACATTCGTTTACTGGCGAAGATGTATTGGAGTTGCAGGGGCATGGTGGTTCTATTGTCATGACGTGGTTACTCAAGCGCGTCTGCGAGTTGGGTGCGCGTTTGGCGCAACCTGGTGAGTTTTCGCAACGTGCCTTTTTAAATGATAAGCTCGATTTAGCACAGGCAGAAGCGGTTGCCGATTTAATTGCTGCGAGTTCTGATGCAGCAGCACGTAGTGCTTTATCGTCGTTACAAGGCGCATTTTCGAGTGAGGTGAATGCATTAGTCGAAAGTTTGACTTTGTTACGCTTATACGTCGAAGCAGCTATCGATTTTCCTGAAGAGGAAATTGATTTTTTAGGTGATGGGGTTGTATTGACGCGTTTATTGGTCATTGTTAAGGCGCTTGACGGCTTGTTCGCTCGTGCCAAACAAGGAGCACGATTGCGTGATGGTATTCGCCTAGTCATTGCAGGGCAGCCTAATGCAGGAAAGTCGAGCTTGCTCAATGCTCTAACACGTCAAGACACGGCAATTGTCACCGATATTGCGGGCACAACACGCGATGTGTTGCGTGAAGAAATTGATTTAAATGGACTGCCTGTTCAGGTGCTCGATACGGCAGGGTTACGCGAAACAGATGATCCTGTTGAGCGTATTGGTGTGCAACGTGCATGGGATGCCATCAGCAAAGCTGATCATGCCTTATTTTTGCTCGACAGTCGCCAAGGTTGGACGCACGAAGATACACGCTTACGTGCATTATTACCAGCAAGTTTGCCTGTCACGCTAGTATGGAACAAGCAAGATGCCATACAGGGTAAAGCGGATGTCTGTCAGGATGAAGATGGTGAAACATCGGTTTATTTGTCTGCTAAAACAGGCGATGGATTAGATGGTTTACGCAATCATCTTGCAATGGTATTGGGTGTTCAACACGTAAACGAGGGTGTTATTTTAGCACGTGCACGTCATATTGATGCGCTCACACGGGCACAAGAAGCCTTGGCACGCGGTCATTATCAGTTGGTGACTTACAATGCTGGTGACTTGCTTGCCGAAGAGTTGCGTTTGGCACAGGTGTCATTGAGCGAAATTACAGGAGCTTTCCGTGCGGATGATTTACTGGGACGAATATTTAGTGAATTTTGTATCGGTAAATAATGGCTAATCGTGCTAATGCTAATTAAGGTAGCATGATTGAGTGCTTGCTCAATCATGCATAGCAAACAAATGCCAAGAAATACCTAAAATTGAACCAATCTTGCTGCTTGAATAAGCCCTAAAGAGGAAACTTCAGGTGCGACAACAATTTGACCCTTCCATCCTTTGCTGCGCGCAAAGGTCGCAACACGCTCACTAATCACCGCTAGAGGCAGTTTAATCAATTTTCTTGCTTGCGTTGACGTTGTTGCTTTTAATGTACAGGTTAATGTTTCGCTACTCGCAACAGACAACACAGAATAGGGTTGCCTTAAAAAAGTATCGAGCATACCAGAGTCTATTTTTTTACAAATACGACGATAAAGTGCTAATTCAGTGACGATAAATCCTTTTTTTTGTAAATCGTTGCTAATAAGTTTACGCCCGCCTACCCCTTTTAAAAGCGCAATATGCTGACCATCGGATAAGTGTAAAGCCAGTTCGTTTAGTAATCCTTCTGAGTCAGTTTGCTTGGGTATGTGTGCCACAATACCACGATCAGTAAGCGCTTGCGCAGTGGCTTTGCCGATTGCAACATAAATAGCATGTGGTGGTAAAGAAATACCACTTTTGTCTAAACTCGTTAACGCATGACGACTGGTAACCAATATCATGTTTGCGTTCATAATTGCCCTTAACCCTTCTTTATCAGGCATAATCCAAAGAATATCGAGTATCGGCATTTGCCAAGGAACCATGCCATGTTCTCGTGCTATTTTCGCCATGCGCTCGCCATCCATGGCAGGACGCGTAATCCAAAGCTGGAGTTCGTTACTCATATACGACCATAAACAGCATCTAAAATCTGTTTTGCACCACGAGATAATAACTCTTGCGCTAACTCATTTCCCATCGCTACGGCATCGCTCACCAAACCACGACGTTCACCCTTAATAATGTTTTTACCATCAAGGCTAGCGACTAAGCCGCGTAACCAAAGCTGACCATTTTCGAGTACTGCAAATGAGCCAATGGGTACTTGGCAGCCGCCCTCTAACGCTGCATTCATTGCACGCTCTGCGCTGATACACGCAAGCGTGTCAGCGTCGTTGAAGAAGTCAACATAGTTTTGTGTCTTGGCATCACCCGTTAATACTTCGATTGCGAGTGCACCTTGAGCAACAGCTGGTAAGCTTATTTCAGCAGCAATTAAACTTGCAATACGCTCTGGCATATTCATGCGCTCTAATCCTGCAGCTGCCAAAATAATCGCATCAAATTGACCTTCATCGAGTTTGCGCATACGCGTATGAATATTGCCACGTAAATCGTGCAATTGTAAATCAGGGCGTATTGCCAACAGCTGACTTTTGCGACGTAAACTGGATGTACCGACAATTGCCCCCTGTGGCAGAGCATCTAAGCTATTGTAGGTGTTAGAAACAAAGGCATCTAAGGGATTGTGACGTGCTAATACGGCACCAATAGCAAAACCTTCTGGCAAAAAAGCGGGTAAATCTTTCATGCTATGTACTGCCAACTGAGCATTACCAGCAAGCATCTGCTCTTCTAATTCTTTAATGAATAAACCTTTACCACCAATTTTTGCTAAAGGTACATCGAGTAGGACATCACCCTGTGTACTCATGCCAATCAACTCAACGGTTAATTCTGAATGCTGTACCAAAAGTTGCGTCTTAACAAATTCCGCTTGCCACATAGCGAGTGGGCTTTTACGTGTTGCGATATGCAGGGTAGTCATGCTCATTCCTTGGGTAAATACTAGGTGCTATTTTATAATAGATTGTTAGATAATATTATTGGTAATGCTATTTTCTCTGTGAATGCTAACACCAACACTTGCTGCATTGACTAAGGCATCTGGTTTTCCTAGTGTGAGCGTAACAGCATGTACTCGCTTGTCTTGTAAGCAAATATCGGCAAGCTGTTGTGCTAGGGTTTCAACCAGCTCGACATGTTGACTTAGACAGTGTACAGCAAGCTGGTGTGCTAATGCAGCATAGTCCAAGGTGTCTATGAGTTGATCAGTTTGTGCCGCTAAACGAGTATCAAAGTTAAGTTGAATATCTAATCTAATCTCTTGTGGTGCAATTTTCTCATGGGCTAATACGCCAATGCGTGCTGGGATGACTAACTGACGTAAAAAAATTTGATCTGTCATTATGATGTTCTATTGGGTTTTTGTTGCAATATCGGGTAGCATAGCACAACCGATAAATAAAATAATTAGGAATTATAGAATGGAATTAATGGCAATAATGTGGATTATATTGGCATACATGTTAGGTTCTGTTTCGAGTGCTATTATTGTTTGTAAACTTATGGGGTTGCCAGACCCACGTTTAAAAGGTTCTGGTAATCCTGGAGCCACTAATGTCTTGCGTATTGGTGGCAAAAAAGCCGCAGCACTCACGCTTGTAGGTGATATGCTTAAAGGCTATCTTCCTGTTGCATTAGCTGTTGGGTTCAATTTAGAAGATACAACAATAATTATGATTGGTATTGCCGCTTTTATTGGACATTTATGGCCTGTTTTTTTTGGTTTTATTGGTGGCAAAGGTGTTGCGACTGAGTTAGGTGTGCTATTTGGGCTTCATCCTGCTATTGGTGCATTTGGTGCATTGGTGTGGTTGTTTATTGCTAAAGGACTCAAAATTTCATCTTTGGCAGCCTTGGTTGCTATGGCATTAGCCCCTATCTTTACTTGGTACTGGTCGGACTCTGTTGTCTGGTCTGCTGGGATTGCGAGCATGAGTCTGTTGTTAATTTGGCGACACAAGTCAAATATTCAACGCTTATTAAGCGGTGAGGAATCAGCAATTGGGCGATAGGGTGTTTTTGCACGTTGTTTCAATGGCGTTTCTGTTGAGTATGGTTGGTATAGGGCTTTCTATTTGGTTTAAACCAAATCCTATCCTAATTGGCGTGCTTCATTCGCAAACAGGCACAATGGCATTTAGCGAAAAAGAAGTGTTACACGCTACCTTAGCCGCGATTGAGGATGTCAATGCAAACGGAGGCGTATTAGGTCGACCGCTTAAAGCAATCGTTGCTGATGGCGCATCCAATGAAAAAACATTTGCGCAACAAGCGAACACATTACTGGTAACCCATAAAGTACCTGTTATTTTTGGTGGTTGGACATCGGCATCACGCAAAGCAATGTTGCCAGTATTAGCAGAACACGATGGATTACTGTTTTATCCTGTGCAATATGAAGGCATTGAGCAGTCTTCTCATGTTATTTATACAGGCATGCCACCGAATCAGCAGCTTTATCCTGCTTTGACCTATATGACCCAAGCTTTTGGAAAAAAAGTGCTCATTGTCGGCTCAGATTATATTTATCCTCGCATGGCAAGCGCGATTGCTAACCCCATATTGGTTGGCTTAGGAGCGAAAGTGTGCGCTGAAATTTATATCCCTTTGGGTAGCGATAAAATGAGCGATTTGACCGCTGCTATTAATGCCTGTCAGCCAGATTATATTGTTAATACAATTAATGGTGATAGCAATTTTGCTTTTTTTAAAGCGTTACTGAGTGTCGATAAAAGACCACCGATTGTTTCGCTTAGTCTAAGCGAAACAGAAATACGACAATTTATCGTCTCATTGGGGGCATCTGTAACACAGCAGCATTATGCAAGTTGGGGATATTTTCAATCGTTAGACACGGTAGAAAATAAAGAATTCATCAAAAACTTTCAACGCTATATTCCATATTCCTTAATTAATAACCCCATGAAAGCAGCGTGGGATGGCGTACATTTGTGGGCAAATGCGGTTAATTTATCGGGTGTTTTAGATAGTGCAACAATTAGTAGAAACGTGGCAGGAATGTCTTATCCAAGTGCTACAGGGGTTATATCGGTAGACCTAACAAATCGTCATATTTGGCAAAAATCATATATTGGTCAGACACAAGCAGATGGTAGTTTTAAAGTTGTATGGCAATCGAGTGGGTTAGTTGCACCTAATATACGCCCTATTGGGCATAGCTATGCTGTTTGGGAAAAAATAGAAGACAATTGGTATAAGCAATGGGGTGATCAATGGCAGGCACCTTAGTAAGTATGCGCAACCAGTTGTTAATCTGGCTTTTATTTGTCTCACTAGTGCCTTTAATCCTATTAACATTTGGCTTGCAATGGCATTTAGAGCACGTTTTAGTTGCCGAAAAAAAGGGACAATTGTATAACATGGCGCGCGAAAAAGGACAACTTATTGGTGAGCGTGTTTTAGCAGTCAAAGCACAAGTAACAGAAGTTGCGGCTTTACCCTCTGTTACGCGATTGTTAATAAATGAAGCGGATGATATGCAAATACGCATGGTTGCTGAGTTTTCGCATAAGTTAATCGCCTCAACTGATTATTACGATTTATTGTTAGTCAATAAAAAAGGTAAAGTCGTATTTAGTCAGATGGGAGAATCGGACTATGGTGCAGACTTGACGAGTGATGAATGGAAATTAACATCTTCAGGTATTGCTTTTGAGCAAGTACGTAAGCTAATGACTACTGTCATTACACCATATCGTTGGTATGCTCCCTCTTCACGTCTTGCCTCATTTGTAACAACGCCAGTTTGGAGTGTTCAAGGTGAGTGGGTGGGGGCTGTATTTGTGCAGTTAAATAATGATTGGCTTGACAGTATCACAGCAAGTCAGATGGGGTTAAGTGCAACAGGAGAAGTGGTGCTTTCTCAACATAATGAAGCGGGCAAGTTGGTTGCAGCAGCACCTTTACGCTTTAATGAGCATGCGCTAAGAGAGTCTTTTTTACTCGACGGAAATCATGATATTCCAGCAAATCGTGCTATTCGAGGCGAAGAAGGGTCAGGGGAAGGTATTGATTATCGCAATCATCCTGTATTAGCTGGTTGGGTCAATATTCCTTCATTACAAATGGCATTAGTAGTTAAACAAGATACATCGGAAGTGCTTGAATCTTTAATTGCACAACGTTATGTTATTTTAAGTCTTGTGCTAGTGTTATTAGGCTTTGTGATATGGATTGTACTTTTTTTCTCACGCTCTTTTGTTAAACCAATTCAAGTCATTTCAAATATTGCTTCACTTCTTGCACAAGGACGCTGGTATGTTCGAGTGCCTAAAAGTGTAAGTTATAATATGGAATTATTCCATCTTGAACAAGGCATGAATAAGCTTGCGGAAACAGTAGAAAATCAAATAGATAGATTGCAAGAGCAAGCGACAGAACTAGAAGAGCAAGCAAGTGAATTAGAATTTTATGCAGATGGATTAGAGAAGTTAGTTACAAAGCGAACGCAAGAGCTTGAACAGTTAAGTGTTGTTGATCCAATGACGGGGTTATTCAATCGTCGTCATTATATGAGCGAAGGACCTAAATTATGGCAACAAGCCATACACAACAAACAACAATTGCTGTTTTTTTTGATCGACGTCGACAAGTTTAAAGAATATAACGATACACAAGGACATCAAGCAGGAGATTATGCTTTGATTCGTATCGCGCAGGTGTTACAAGATTGCTGTCATTGTGATGATGATTTGGTGTTTCGCATGGGAGGAGAGGAGATGGCAATTCTCTCTTTAGTTGAACATGAAAGAGAAGTACATGCAATTGCTAAACAGATTCTAACTGCTGTTGAAATGTGTGATATTCCTCATCCAGCTAGTCATGTACTACCTACATTAACTGTGTCGCTAGGGGTGTCTATATTTGATGCTACTGCTTGTACTCATCCAATAGAGTCAAATATGGATAAGCTTTATGCTTTAGCGGATACTGCGTTGTACCAAGCGAAAAACACGGGAAGAAATCGAGCCGTTTTTGCCTCTGAGCTTATAACATGTTAATCAAAATACCAAAACTAAATGTAACCGAAAAATTATACTCTATCCCACTCAAATAATTTCATCTCACCATATTGTTAGCCTTATCTATTAGGCGTATTATTAATCGTTACATACTAATAATATGAGTAATTAATTGCTTAAACGTAAGTATCCTAAGATATGGATTCCTGTTTTTATGTTAGCTGCAGCTGTGTTGATCGCTTTGCCTATTTTGCAAGTGTGGCTTATGGATAAAGGCTTTCACGGGCGTTGGCTTGATGTACCTGCAACTGATTTTCAGCTCGTTTCAGCAACAGGAGAGCAAGTGACACTGCATCAATTTTTGGGTCGTTATGTGTACTTATATTTTGGCTATTTACGGTGTGACGGTTATTGTCAGGCACAAATGGTGACTTTGTTTTTATTAGGGCAACAGTTAGCGAATAAGCCTGTTTCAATTATATTTATTACTTTAAATCCTGAGCGTGATAAACCCGAAGAATTACATGCAACGATTGATAATTTAGCATTACCCAGTTTTTACGCGCTTTTACCCACCTCTTTAGCAGAAGCACAAACGCTATCTAATGCCTATCAGGCAAGAGCCATGCGCGAGGGGAGTTGGCATGCAACTGAGTATAAAATTGCACACAGTGGAGAGATATTTTTAATTGCGCCTGATGGCAAAATTAAACTTGTCTATACAGGAGAGCACTTACGTGCCGATGAAATGAATAGAGATTTTGAAAAACTAATTAGCTTAAAAAGGGAATAACTATGATATTAGACACAACAATGCGTCAAGTTGAGCAAGCAGATCGATTAAAAATCGACCGCTTAATGCTCGGTATTTTACTAGCGCACTTGCCGTTTACTATGTTTTTGGCACCATGGGGCATGGGTACGAGCAGTTTTGCTGTGGTTGCCTCTTTATTAGTGGCAACAGTGGGTATCGTAGGATTTATGGTTCTGCGTGGACAACGTGCTTTTGGTGCGCTTATGGGGGCATTATTTATGCTCATGTCTGCTATTCTGATTCAAGCCCAATTGGGTCGTATCGAAATGCACTTTCATATTTTTGCTGCTTTGGCGTTAATGCTAATTTATCGCGATTGGTTAACTGTTGTTGTTCCCGCGGGTGTCATTGCTGTTCATCATTTATTGCTCAATGCCCTACAGATGCAAGGTGCAAGCATAGGTGATATGCCAATCACTATTTTTAACTACGGTTGTGGATGGGGTATTACCTTTTTACATGCTTTTTTTGTGGTATTTGAGTCAGCTGCATTAATCTATTTTGCGATTATGATGCGTGCAGAGCGCGAGCAAAGTGTTGCAGCTTCGGCTATTGTCACACAAGTTTCTGCAAGTGGTGATTATGGATTACGTGTGCCTGATGCTTATAAAAACGAAACAAACGATGCGCTCAATGCGATGTTAACACAGCTACACAACGCAACTGCTCAAATTGGTGGCGTGATGCAAGGTATTGCAAAAGGTGATTTTAGCCAACGTGTTTCAGGAAGCTTTTCGGGAGATTTAGCAAAACTACAGCAAGGTGTTAATGCGTCAGCAGAAAGTGTTACGCGTACAATGCAGTCATTATCTCAGGTTATGCAAGGCTTAGCGCAGGGTAATTTATCAGTACGTATTTCTGAGGGGGTCACGGGTGAGTTGCCAGCACAAGTCAATGCGACCATGACAAGTTTACAAGGGGTTGTGGGTGATTTGGGTAAAATTATGCAGCTATTGGCGCAAGGCAGTTTCGGGCAACGTTTAACGGCTAACTTACCAGGTCAATGGCAACAACTGAAGCAAGATGTTAACTTGGGATTAGATGCTATGCAACAGGGGATTGCCCTCGTGCAGGCAACAGCTGGACGTATGGCACAAGGCGACTTATCTCAGCCAATGACAGGTAATTTTCAAGGTGATTTGGCGCGTTTACAAAGTGATCTAAATCAATCTATGCAAAATTTAGGGAACTTAGTGACAGATGTCATGTCTGCAGCGGGTGATATGCGTGTTTTAACCCATGCTATTAGCGATGCCAATCAGCAAATTGCACATCAGATGCAAACACAAACAGCTGAAATGGAACAAATGACTAACTCTGTACAACAGGTTGTTAGTACTGTTAAAGAAAGCGCGGGACGTGCAGCATCTGCCAATAGCCTAACAGCAACAGCGCAAGCACAAGCTGCTAAAGGTGAAAAAACCATGCAGGCTGCGATTCAAGCAATGGCAGATGTGCGTGAGTCAAGTCAAAAAGTGGCCGATATTGTCGGATTAATTGATGGTATCGCTTTTCAAACGAACTTATTGGCATTAAACGCTGCCGTTGAGGCTGCGCGTGCGGGAGAACAGGGTCGTGGTTTTGCTGTCGTTGCGGGTGAAGTTCGCGCACTGGCAGGCAAGTCTGCCGATGCAGCTAAAGATATCAAATCATTAATTGATAACACTGTAACACAAATTGGACAAGGGACTGCTCAAGTCGAACAATCAGGACGTGAATTAGCGCAAATTAATGCCAGTATTGGGCAGGTGAGTGCTTTGGTTGCCGAAATGGCAAGCACAAGCCAGCAACGGGCAGGTGGTATGTCATCAGTTGGCGAAGCGATTCGTACATTAGATGCAGGATTGCAACACAATGTGGCGCAAACAATGCATTCAACAGCGCAAGCCGATCAACTGCAAGTGCAAGCGGATAGACTTGTTGAGGCAGTGAGTCGATTAAAAGTATCAGGACAGCATACAATGGGACAGCGTTTGGCATTACCAAGACGCTAATGCCTTTAACGTGAGTGCTAAAAAAGCCTGTTTTTTTACAGGCTTTTTTATTACAAATTTTATTAAACCCTTTTTTATGTGGTTTTTTTCTGCGCGATTTCTTAATATTCGGCTCAGAGTTATTTTTATGTTTGTGTTATCATGCTTCCAATCATTTAACAGCGTGTGACGAGATGTTATCCGAATCTGATACCCGAGCTAATTATATCGACCCTGCGTTAGTTGCGGCGGGGTGGACGGCGCAGCACATTATTCGTGAACACTATTTCACCGATGGGCGTAAGTTAGCGGGTGGTCAACGCGGCAAACGCTGTTTTGTCGATTATTTGCTGCACAAAGACAACCGCTATTTGGCACTGGTCGAAGCGAAAAAAGCCAGCGAGCACCCAACCAAAGGCTTGCAACAAGCCATCGACTACGCGCAAAAACTCGCGATTCGCTTTGTCTTTTCCAGTAATGGCAAACAAACCTACGCTTTCGACTTGCAAGAAGGTAAGGGCGATTACATCGACTTTTACCCCACGCCTGATGAACTGCTCAATCGTTACGATGGCTTAACCTCGCTGGGGCATGACTTACGCAACATTCCGTTTCATTTAGAAGGGGCGATGCAGCCGCGTTATTACCAAGAG